>NZ_JAENWM010000138.1 GCF_016650035.1 Clostridium sp. | reverse complement strand
TGTTTCTTTTTTAAAAAAGTAAAGCACGCGGTAGGTCTGTTAAGCTTACCCAAAATCATACTTTTACAAAAGCAAAGCACCAACAATTAGTTGGTGCTAATGTTTCACATGATTTGGGACATTTTCAAAAATGCTTGACAGATGTTTTGCAATCATTTAATTCTAATCCTTCATATCTCTAATGATTTCTTCAAAAAATTTCCATCGCATTATGATATGCGATGGAATAATTAATATTAAATCATATATATTTTTCCGTTTGCTCATTTGCCTTAAGTTCATTTACCAAATGCTTAATCTCTTGATCCTTATTTTTGTCCATTACGAGTATTACATCCCCAGCATCAACAATTATAAGGTCCTTTACTCCAAACCCAATTATCAGTCTATCTTTACCAAATACTGAGCAGTTTTCACTCTCTTCCATAAATGTATTACCCAAAACATTGTTACCTCTAAAATTGCTTAGAAACCTTGTAAGTGATGCAAAAGTTCCTATGTCATCCCATGCAAATTCACATTTTATAACAAAAGCCTTTCTAGTTTTTTGCATTACTCCAAAATCCACTGAAATCCCATCTATTTCATCGTACTGCTCTTTTATTACTTTGCTTTCTTCTTCTGTATCAATAACTTGATATATAGTCATTAATCTCTTATGCATCTTAGGTAAATACTTCTCCATCTCTCTAAGGAATACATCTGCTCTCCACACAAACATGCCACTATTCCATAGGAAATTTCCTTTTATGAGCAAATCCTTTGCTACTTCAACGTTAGGTTTTTCTAAAAATCGTTCAACTTTGAACGTAGGTATATCACCATTTACCCTATCTCCCATCTCCACATAACCATAACCAGTTTCTGGCCTCGTGGGCTGTACACCTATGGTGATTAGCCCTCTTTTTTTATTTGCAACTTCAACTGCTTGCAAAATAGTTTCTTTAAATTCCTTTTCATCTTCTATATAATGATCAGAAGGTAGCACTATCATGGTGGCTTCCTTGTCCTGTTTTAATAACTTTGCAGCAGATAGACCTATGCATGTGGCGGTCTCCTTATTCACCTTATAGGTCATTTACCGTAATATCCCATATCATAAGTCAAGTATTTTCAGCGTCTTCCACCTAAAATTCTTCATTAGTGTTGGAACTTATAAAATATATTAATTTCTTTCTTTCTTGTTTTTTTATCATCTACAATAACAATTTTATCAATTAAACCATCCACTAGCTGCCTGTCAAATTCTTTAAAATTGAGAATAATATCGATCTTATCCTTATACAAATCATACAAGTTTAAATTACTATCTGTTAACTTTTTTTCATGAAGCAATTCTTCCTTTTGAGCTAACAATTCTTCCTGCTTACTTTGTATATTTTGAGAAAGCATTTGAAAATTTCTTTGACTTATTACTTCATTTAATTTATCTCCATATATATTTTCAAATTGTATGTCTAGTTTTTGCAGCTCTTTTTCTACATTTTTCAATTCTCTTTGTTTATCTTGCTTTAATATCAATATATCCTTAACTTCACTATATATTTTTTCACTATTAGTCTTTTCTTTAACAAGTTTTTGTAAATCCTCAATTATAATTTGCTTTAAGCTGTCTTCTTTAATTGAGTGAGTAGTACATCTCCCTCCACCCATCTGACTGTTGGTGCATTTATATCCCTTGTATTTTTTCCTGTAACTCATACTTCCCCCGCATTCATTACATTTTAATACTGCTGAAAAAATATGTGCTGTATTTCCCTTATACCTATAGTCTTTTGCCCTTTTTTTTATCAATTGCTGAACTTCTTCAAAAACTGCCTTACTTACAATCCCTTCAAATTCCTCTCCATATATCCATTCATTTTTAGGAGTGAGTACAACTTTGTTTGCTTTATAGCTTACTTTCATCGACCTGTGTTGTACCATCATTCCCCCATATTTAGGATTTTTAAGAATACATCGCACACTATTATTAGTCCATAACCCAAATTTTGCAATTGGAAAGTTTAAACGTGAGGAAGGAGGATCAATACCTTTGCTATTTAAATATGTTGCAATTCTTCCTGTACCATACCCTTGCAGATACAGTTTAAAAATTTCAGATATTATCTCTGTTGTTACATCTTTAGCGGGTACTAATTTAATCATCTTAATATTTCCAACAAATTGTTCTTCGAAAATATATCCGTAGGGCGGCTTACTTGATATACATGACCCTCTTAACATCCGTTGCTTTAATCCATCCTTTGTTCTTCTGGAGCAATCCTTAATATACATTTCATTCAAAATATTCTTAAATGGAATAATATCATTTATTTCTTCAAGAGTATCCACATTATCTAATACAGAAATGTACCGAATCCCATTCACCTTAAAGTAATCCTCTAAATAGTACCCTGCCTTAATATAATTTCTTGCAAATCTCGATAAATCTCTTGTTACAACCATATTTATTTTGCCTTGTTCGATGTCCTCCTTCATTCTGACAAAACTATCTCTTTCAAAGTTAGAACCAGAAAATCCTGCGTCTGCGTATACATCTATAAGATTATACAAACTTTCCTTATCAAGTGTACTTTTTTCAATAATCCATTTTTTAAGTCCCTGCACTTGGGCAGGAATAGACTCTTGCTGTTCTTTTTTATCCGTAGATACTCTTGCATATATGGCTACATTCCATACTTTTTTCATTTACCAACTACCCCCGATTCTTGGTAATTGGCAATTGTGCTCTTATCATTATAACATGACTTTTCTATTATTTCGTTCCTCACTAAATTAGAACTTAACTTTTTCTTTATTATTTTGATCATTAATTGTTCAAAATTTTCACTACCGTAATAACGGTTTACAACGAATTCTTGTTTATCCATAAAACGTCTCCCATAATTACTTCTGTTACTAGCATATGGTATAATATCTAACTATGTGCCTATTACAAAAAAAATCTTCAGCATATGGATCTCACCATTTTGCTGAAGATGTGGAAATGACTTTACTATCTCACCTTTATTTAACTTTAGCTGCATATCTTTAATGAACCGCTAGTTAATTTATAAATTATCTCGAAACTCCCATCCTTATATACCTTTATACAATTAATTAACATCTTTAATAATTTATTGTTAATATAATTTAATTCTGTTATACTATCAATTTTTTTCGTTACTATATTATCCATTTGTTCTACTTTAGACTTTTGTGTTTCCAATTTACTTATATTTATTTCAAGGATTTCAATTTCCTTTTGTAATTCTGATATTTTAAGCTTATATACGGTTTTGGTTAAAAGGTCTTCCTTATAATCTTCATATAATATTGATTGCTTATTAATATTATCACAAATTTTTTTATTTGATTCTATGATATATTTTTCTATACCATTTAAGCTATGAGAATTAATACAGTTAATGGTGATTCTACTTTTAACCTGCGAATAATTAAACTGTATTTTTTTAAAAGTATCTTTTACTGCGGCTATTATAATTTCTTCTTTTATAAAGTGAGTAGCACACCCTTTACCATTCTGTGAATTACTGCATTTATATCCTTTGTCTCTAATTTTATAAACGAGGGTTGCTCCACAATCTGGGCATCTTAATAAACCTGTAAACAAGTAACGAAATTCATTAACATTTTTGTTTATATTATCCTTGATTTTCTCTTGAACTAAATCAAAAACGTCTCCCGATACAATCCCTTTAAACTTTTCATCTGAAACAAACCATTTAGCCTTTTCCACTTTTAATATTTTCTTATCTTGCCCATTATTGAGAAAACCATTTTTTCTAAATCTACCTTGAGCAATGATCCCTGCGTATACAGGATTTGTTAATATATATTTTATTGTATTACCTTGCCACTCTCCTTTATCGGGAGATGGTATATTTAAATTATTAAGATACTTTGCTATGAACCCATATCCTTTTCCCTGCACATATAATTCAAAGATTTTCTTTACAACATCTGGCGTATTACCTTTCCTTTCAATATATATCGCACGTTCTTTATATTTCCCTTCGTTACATGGTACTTTTATTCTTTCATAACCATATGGACTTTGACTAGTAACAAGAATATTTTTCTTCATTTTACCCTTCATAACATTTCTTATTTTAATTGAAGTTTGCCTTGCTACATCTTCTGCTGCTAAACAATACTCGATAAGTCTCTTTCTATCTTCGCTAGTGTTAACAATCATATTGTCCAGAGCTACAAAAACTATATTGTTTTCCATAAATGTATCATATATTAATTCTATTAACTTTACTACATCCCTTCCTAATCTGTCAATATTTGCTACAACTATAATATTTACTCTATTGTTTTTAATGTCGAACAGCATTCTATTGTAATCCGGCCTATCCATATTCGTCCCAGAAATCCCTTCATCCTTATATGTTTTCAACTCATTTGGATCACAGTTCATATCTTCTAAAAACATTTCTATACTCTCTATTTGCCTTATAACAGATGTATCACCTTTTTTCCCCTTTGAAATTCTTGCATATGATCCTATTTTAACGTCCTCATCTTTCCTTTTATTGTAAAGTTCACTTTCTCTTATACTTCCAACTCTATAACTATCAACTTCTAATGCACTAATAAACTCGCTCACTTTCATTAGATGGCCTCCTTTAATAAATTATTTTCCTTATTGAGTAATCTTTCTATATCATCGAATTCTTCATTTAACTCCAACATTAATATTTGGAATATTATATCATCAACATCAACTTCGTTTGTAAATTTCACAGAATACCTATTTTTTTCAAATTGTTTTTTTTTCATATTATTTCTCCTTTCGTTAAATTAAATAATTGTTGATGTTGATACCTTATATTTTTATTATTTACATATATTAATTTGTACATTTTAGAGGTGAAAATTTGACTACCTTGTAATCTTTTTCGTTTTTTCTTTGCTTCTGTAGTTAGTATACTAAAATTAAAATGCCCCTGTCTATTTTTACTACCCCCCCTACGTATGTTCTTTTGTAAATCCTTTTTAGCATGTAATTCGGTCTTTATTTCTTGCTTAATCTCAAGTATTTATTTGATTTTACATTTGGTCTTTTTTAATAATATAGCTTTAGATGTGGAAAAAATATTAATAATACTAGTAGGGACTTTTGTAATGATTTTGTCCCAATATAACATTAATCTTTAAAAATGATGTTTATTGCGATGAAATGCTACAGAAATTACAAAATCAACTCTGCACACCTACCAAAAATAAAAAGCAATAGGAGGATGTATTTAAACAAGTACTTAAAGTTAAAGATGTCAGAACGACACAAAAGACCTCATTTAAGAAGTCTTTTATTATATGAATCAATTTAATTGCTTTGACATGGTATCAATAATAAAATTAAGAGATAAAGAAAACTGCCTTTATTAAATACGTCCGGTAAAAAAAGTGTTTCATACAAATTGTTTTAAAACTGCGTCATATCAATAGTCTTATAAAAAGAATATAATATAATTTCAACACACACATTATTTTCCTCATTATACTTTATGTTTTTATTTATGTTTTAATAAAATTTTCACTTTTAAATTATTAAATTTGCAACTAATTATTTTTTGTACATAGCAAAATAAGTTTTATATAATAAATCATCTGGAAGTACTTCACACTCACCATCTTCCCATTTTGCTTCTATTAGTTCAATTACTTGTCCAAAATCCGCCCTCAAGCATTCTCGATTATTTTCATTTTCACCCCTTATAGAGTTTTCATGCATTTCATTCTCAATTTCTTGCGGTATTTCTTCATGCTGATAGTCATCTTCATATTCATCATCATAATTTCGATATTCGTATTCGGGATGATTTTGTAAAAATTCTTTATCAAAATAATTTTTATTGAATTTATGTCCAAACCCTTTTATAAGTTTACCTTCAAAAATTGTACCTTTAAATCCATAAGCTCCTTTAAATTCATGGGTACGACTTACTTCAATTTCCCCAGAATAAGGTATATTATTCTTATAGTCACCTTTGAAATACTTAATTGAATTTGATAATTTATTACTATATTCACCATTAACCATAATTCCATCTTTCCAAATACCTGTGTAATTTAGAACTGATGATTTATTGTCAGCATAAAGCTTCCCTTTTCCATTATATATCCCATCTAAAACTTTCCCATGGTATCTAACCCTTTTCGAATCATAAAAAATTGTAGTTTCACCACTATATTGTCTGCCTCCATCATCAAATTTACAATCAAAAATCAATTCATATTCTTCGTTAATTTTATTGTTATAATTTCCTTCAACTATTTTATAGTTTTCATATTTAAATAAATAAATAACTTGACCGTTACTGTTTATCCATTGATCAGTGCCATTTTTTAAAATTCCATTTGTAAATTTACCTATATATTGTAGTGCGTCAAAATATAGCTTTATATAACTGCATTCCTAAGTCAAATTATAACTATAATACTAATAATTATCTAGTTATTAATTGCTTTTTTGATAAGCACATTATTTCTATGACAAAAGCTCCTAACGACTTGACA
>NZ_JAENWM010000135.1 GCF_016650035.1 Clostridium sp. | reverse complement strand
CTTTCAAAAAAAGTATAGCATACACTAGGTCTATTAAATTTACCCAAAATCATGATATAAAAAAGTAAAGCACCAACAATTTGTTGGTGCTAATGTTTCACTTATTTAGGGACATTTTTAAAAATGCTTGACACATATGCGTTCTCCGGTGGTCTGTAGTTACCAACAACTAACTGAAGGCAAGGTATCCACCGTGAGGTGTGAGCTTGAGGAAGTCCTTGGCAAAGTTCTGACCCAAGGAACACGAACATTTTCAGGCAAACTATTTTAATTGTTACTTATACGACCACGTTACAGAAATTGGTAACGAAGTGGAGAAGCACTGTTTGCTAATAAATTAGTGCATATTTACAAAAATATTACTATATATAAAGGAAGTTGAAAATTAATGTAGAATTAAGTTTGTGAATACTTAAATAAAATGGTAATGAGAAAATAAACAAACAAAAAATACTAAAGACAAACCATTTTAACTATAAATTCACGTAAGGTTTGTCTATAAATTAAGGAGTTTATATATGAGAAGAAAAGATATACTTGAGTTGAAAAGACGTTATAAAAAAGAAGAATGCACCTTTACTAAAATGTGTGGCTGCTATGTTAATGGAGAAAAACATACTATTTTAAAATTTAGAGAAAGCTTTCTAAATTTAGATGAGGATGAATACTTTAAATATTTAGAAATCGCTAAAAAAGTACTGTCTGGCACTATTGGGAATAATATTTTAGAACTTAACTTTGAAGCAAATGAAGATTTTACAAATGAAAGTCAGACATCGCTTATGCAGCTTAAAAACAGTCAATTAAAAGATGATGCTCTTGTAGGTAACCTTTATGATTTGATTATAGCTAATTATGATTACACTGGTAATTTTTTAATACTCTTTTTTCATGATGCTTATGATGTTGCTTGCAAGACCAAAGATAATATAAAGATAGATGAATCTGAAGAAGTATATGAATATGTGTTATGTGCAATATGTCCAGTTTCACTTTCAGAGCCTGGTCTTAGATACTTTGAGCAGGAAAATGAAATAGGAGCACGTATTAGAGATTGGGTAGTAGAGCCCCCAACTAATGGCTTTGTGTTTCCTGCTTTTATTGATCGTAGCTCAGATGTTAACTCTATTATGTATTACACAAAAAATGCAAAGGATACACATACTGAATTAATGGAAAATGTTCTAGGTTGCCTCTCAAAAAAAACGGCTACGGTGCAAAAGGAAACATTCCAATCAATTATTAAAGATTCTTTTAGTTCTGATGAAAATAAAGCTGATAAGATTTTTATGGATATACAAGAAAACCTAAGCACTATGATAGAGGAATACAATGCTATAAATGATGATGCAGATTGCGAACCTATAAGCTTAACAAAGAAGGATATACAAAACCTTTTAATAGAAAGCGAAGTTCCTCGAGAAATTACAACTTTGATTGAAAACTCCTATGCAGAGAACTTTGGCGATGATATCACTTTAGCAAAGCATTTAATTGACGCAAAGGCTCTGAAGGCAAATGTGCAAAGAAAAAAGGAAGAATGCCTTCACAAAGAAGTGGAAATACTTAAGGCTAGGCTTGATCAAATTAAACAAGAGAATGCTATAGATAATGAAATTGACCTGTCTACAGAAGTTAATGATGATAATGTGGTTTTAGAAGAAGAATCAGCAACTGATTTAGAAGAAACTTTAGAAACTAATTTAGAGAAAGGTCCAGATGAATATTCAGAAGGTAATAATGTTACCCCTCATTATGATGTTATACTACAAGTAAAACCCGAAAAAGTATCTCAAATAAAATATCAAATAATTAATGGCCAAAAATGCATAGTTATTCCTATTAATGACAATGAACAAACTACAGTTAATGGTGTAGATAATTTTATTTAGAACAACTTTATTAACTATTTTATCCGTAGGCATTTTTTATTATATAGTAGAAAGTAAAAATTTATAGCTTTTACTACGACCACGGATTAATATGTCGGCAGTTATAGGACAGAACATAATAAAAAAGCCGAATAAAAGGAGTATAATATATGGTTAGATCAATTATGAAAGATATATTCTTTCTTAATCAAAAATCAGAACTTGCTACAAAAGCAGATGCTCAGGTGATGCAGGATTTGCTTGATACGCTTAAAGCAAATAAAGAAGGATGCGTAGGAATGGCAGCTAATATGATTGGTGTCAAAAAAAGGATTATTGCGATCAGTATGGGCGATATGAACGTTCCGATGATTAATCCTAGGATAGTGAGTAAATCAGGTCAATATGAAACAGAAGAAGGATGTCTTTCACTTATAGGTGTTAGAAAAACTAATAGATTCAAAGAGATAGAAGTAGAGTATTTTGATTCGGGATTTAAGAAGCGAAGGGGAAAATACTCAGGATGGATTGCTCAAATTATTCAACATGAAGTAGACCATTGTGATGGGATAGTCATATAGAAAAAAAGTAGATAGCTGTTCAAGGTGGAATCACATAAATTAGCAACAAAAATTGTTGCGGTTTTTGACAAGTGTCTGACCCCTTACACAGATTGGAAGTGAAACGGACAAGATGTGTTGCTATAAATAAACAAAAAAGCTGTGAATTTACTTCACAGCTTTTCGTTTATTCATGGAATTATATTGTGCCAATTTTAAGAATTTCACAAAAAAACTTAATAGTGACCTTGTTTGTTATACTTTATTATAGCAAAAGTTGCAACAATGAATAAGTCGCCTATTATAAATGATTTATACCCAAGACTAGTTACAGATATAAATAAAAAATATAATAAAACTATCCAAAATAACCATTGAGTAATATTTGCATAAATATGCCACCTTTTTATGAGTAGTATATTTTTCCAGTTGGGATCATATTGTTTTTTTGTATCATAGTAATCTTTAATAAATACAATACCTGAACCAATAATATAAAGATATATATATAACATATCTTTGCTTGAAACTATAATACCTAGCAAACAAATTAATAATAATATTCCCCAAACTAATCTATTGATCTTAATATTTACCATATAACGCTCCTAACAAATGCAATTGTAAATGTATGTGATACTTCGTTAATTATAACAAGAAAGTCCCAAATAATCAACCATTGACATTGCACATAGATGTAGCTTGCTAATAACTTTTTCTCTTTGCGAATGCCTCACACCTTTGGATTCCTGTTTCTTTCTATTGTTCCTTTGAACACTTCTTTACTGGCTGCTTCTCCGTAGATATCATCTTTTACATCCTTATGAGCTTTAAGATCTGAGGGGCTGACTGAAAATGCTCGATGCTGTGCCTTTAAATCACTGTATAACATCCATTTTTTCGGTTTAAAAATTGTTACTTGATCTTTGACATAATTAAGCACCTTTTTTCTGTCATCATAAGTATCAACCATACTAACGTGTTGCTTATATTTGTTACCCATAATTCTTTTCCTGTATTCCGTCATTCTTTTAGCAGTTTCAACCGTAATCTCCTGCATGCTGTTGTTATACTCCACACTCTCCTTAACCGCTTGAACCATCTTTATTTGTTCTTCAAGCAATGTGCTTGGCACATTCTTAAACTGAGCAAATGATTTTTGTATATCATCAGACATATCAAAGCTCTTTTCAACACTATTTAGAACCCATAATTGCCTTCTCCATAACTCTGTAGGGGTTTGTGCCCACGCTCTGAATTCGCCCCAAATACTTGACACCGTCGAGTTCACCCCAACTACCATCCACAGAACTTCTTTAATTTGATCCAGCAGTGGTACTTTTCCATCTGTTGTTACGATGATTTGGCCAATGACTTGATTGTTCTTTCTGTATACCGCATAATGATAGACAACGTCGTTATAATTTATGGGTGTTTTGTATATTTCAACCTGTTCACCTTTATTCTTAAACTTCTCAACTGTATCTTCAGCTTTAATCGATATTTCTGACAAATCACTCCACTCCTTTCTGATACACGTGAATATAAATATTCATAATCCTATAATTAATAATACACTAAAAAATATGAAAAATTAACAAAAATTTTTTTTTATTTCTTATACCTATAGCAATAAAAACTGTTCCAGTTTTTGACAAGGTTCTGACCCCTTATACAGATTGGAAGTGAAACGGACAAGCTGTGTTGCTATTTGCAAAACAAATTTCATTAAATGCGTTCATGTCACTCGGCAATTTTTATAAGCGATGCGAATTTGCTCAAAAACAGGTATGAAGCACTTTTAAGAGAAGTAATTTAGTTTAATTGTTCCATCATTGTTAAACTCCACGCCATTTTTAAAAGATTCTTCTTTTCTGAATAAAGGATATCCTATTAAGCTATGTTTAATATTAAAAGTGCCTTCATACCAAACTGCGCCGTCTTCGTTGAATAACCTGCCAAAAACGAAATATCTTGGTCCATAATAATTTCTGGGGCCTTTGTTGTATTCTCCTATAAATCTTATGTTACCACTTTTATAGTACTCTGTGCCTGTTACAATAAACCAGTCAGCAAAGCTTCCCTGCATATTCTTTTTACCATCTTCAAAATATTTTATTCCTTGTCCACAGGGTATTATTTCATTTACCCTCGAATCTATTTTAGTAAAACCTTCGTATTTAAGCACTCCTGATGGATAGTATAGTTCTTGCCATTTTATTTTTACCTCTCTAATCATAAACAATTCCTCCTAAATGATTTTGAACTTTTTAAAAAGCTATTACAATAAAAATCCAATCTTAAAATTCATTTTGGTATAGATGATCATATTCCTCGCAACCACAGTGCTCATCACATTTATAGAGCTTAAGGTTGTCATAATACGTAAAGCGTTCCCATGGCTCCCACCCTCCACATACAACGCAGTGATAAAGAGTGAAAATATCAATGCAGTAAGTATAAATATCCAGCTCCTCTAATTGTTCACCAGTAAGGAAAAGAAAAGGCACATTAAAAATATCATTAAAACTATCACGATAAAGTTTGTAAGCAATTTCTGCATCACGCATTGTAGCGAATTTTAGTTTGTCCTCATAATAAGTAAAATCAATGGTTTTGTATTTATAATCGGGCCAGGTGAAATAAACATTGTCAAAAATAAACTTATCTAACTTATCCTTAAAAATATCGAAAATTAGGTTTGCATTCTCTTCTCCAATTATCCTTTTCAAATCTTCCCAATTAATAATTATAGAGGGCATTGAAGCATATTTAGTTTCCATAAATATATTATGAACCTTATTATATAGTTCATCTAAGGTTTCAAGAAGAAGCCCAATTTGATGTTTGTAAAACAATCCCTCAGAATCTCCATAAATTTCAAAGGTGTAGGAAGTTGATAATTCTTCAATTTCATCTTCTAAATCAATCCTATCTTCAAGGGCTTTAATGTTTTCAATATCTAGTTCAATATCTCTTATCCCATCCATAAGGTTAAAATATTGAAAAGAGTAAGGCTTTTCAATTGTGGATTCTGGAACGCATTCATAGCTACAGTATTTTTTATTATTACAGCACATATAAGGCACATTCTTGAATTTCTTCTTACAATGATTACAGGTATACATATGATCACCTCTTTTATTTATTTTTATGTTTCTTTCTTACTTTAGGAGAATCAACAATTTTAGGGGAACGGTAAAGCTGCTCTAATACAAATAAAACTAGCCTTGGACCACGTTCCCCAAGTTGAAATTCATTCTCCACTTCAAACATTGCTTTAATGTAGGCCTTGCGGTCTATGACATAATCTCCTGGACGTTCAGGTACAAATTGAAAATCTTTCTCTAAGTTGTCAATATCCTCTTTAGTTGGTTCAATGGTATATGATTCAGTAGTCTCCAATTGATTATCCTCCTCCATATAATAAGAATTTTATTGTTTTTTTGCTTAATCATAATATACAAAGGGATTAAGAATTTCTGCAGGCCAGGTTATGTTTTTGATTTATAATTTGACTTTAATAATGGATTAGTACTTATTTACAAAAATGTTACTCTATATAGAGAAACTTGGAAATTAATGTAGAAATATAGTTTAAGAATGCTTAAATAAAATGGTAATGAGAAAATAATAACAACAAAAACTGTTCCAGCTGTGTAAGTGGTCTTTGCGAGACCTTAGATGAGCTTGCTAAAGGCTTAATTTGCATATTTGTTAACTGATGAAAGCAATGGTACAATTAAGTAACTAGTGTGATGAAAGACTATTAATCCTTATGTGACCATGAGGAATGAAGGAGTGAGACTATATGAGAAATACATTTTACTATGACACCCAAATTGGTAGAATAGGAATCGTCCAAAATGGATCATCTATTACACATGTGCGTTTTGGAGAGATCCATGAGTTAGATATAAATATAATTGAAACTCCTTTACTAAAAAAAGCATATGGGCAGATACAGGAATATCTTAATGGAAAAAGAAAGGTATTTGATTTGCCACTTGCACCCCAAGGTACAGATTTTCAACAAAGGGTTTGGAAGGCTTTGCAAGAAATACCTTATGGTAAAACTAATAGTTATAAAGATATAGCAAGCAATATCGGAAATGTAAATGCAGCTAGGGCAGTAGGCAAGGCAAATAATAAAAATCCAATTCTCTTAATTATTCCATGTCATCGAGTTATTGGAGCTAATGGTAAATTAGTTGGTTATGTAGGTGGTTTGGATGTAAAATGAAAACTTTTAGATATTGAGAAACAAGAAGATACAAATTTTTTTAAGTATAGTGAGAAAGAAATTAGTTATTTAAAACAAACAGATAGAAAATTAGGGGAAGCTATAGATAAACTTTACAAGGTAGAACGTGTGATAATCAAGGACTTATTCCCAGCACTGATTTATGCAATTATAGGTCAACAAATATCCGTAAAAGCAGTGCATACTATTTGGACTAGGT
>NZ_JAENWM010000035.1 GCF_016650035.1 Clostridium sp. | reverse complement strand
TTAATGATGCTAAAAATGAGTAATCACAGGAGCTAAGGAGTTTCCGTGAAAGCTCAACATAGGCAAGGAGGTTAAAAATGTTAAAAATTTGGGGCAAGATAATGAATGATAATAGAATGATAATGGATGAAGTGGCAATGTCTGAAGACCAAGATAGTTATCAAGAAAATTTAAAAATCTGTATAACAGAATTATGTTACAAATTTGATATTTCAACACCTTACTGGCTAAAATCTAATATTAATGAATATAATAAAAGGCATAAAACTAGTTTTGATGAAAATAATTTTATAGATGAGATTCATTTTGATAAATTTATGATAGAAGAGTTTGGTGAAAAAGAAAAATAGTGCCACCGGCACTATTTTTATTCATATCTAAGGGCATCAATTGGATCTAATTCTGCTGCTTTCTTAGCTGGGTATAACCCAAAGAAAACACCTACTGCTGAAGAAAACAAAATAGATCCTACTACGGCTGTTAAAGATACAACGGGTGTTATCCCGGCAAAACTACCAATTATCTCTGCACCAACAATTCCGAGTATAAGTCCAATTATACCTCCTATTGAGGACAAAATAACTGATTCAATTAAAAATTGCATTAGTATTATTTTAGTTGTTGCGCCTACTGCTTTTCTTATCCCTATTTCCCTTGTTCTTTCTGTAACTGATACAAGCATTATGTTCATTACGCCGATTCCACCAACCAGTAGCGATATAGCCGCAACAGCACTTATGAATGATGTGAATATTCCAAGAACGCTGTTAATTTGCTCGAGAACTGCGAGTGCATTATCTGCTGAATATATTTCCTTTCCTCTGTTATTGTGCCTTGATTCTAACATATTTATTGTTCCATTTCCCACAGATTCGCTATTATCTTGTGAATCTGCCATCACAGTCATAGAACTTATTTTAAATTCATCGGACTGTAACCTGCTCAAAAAGGTTACCGGAGAAGTTATTATAATTGGTTTACCAGAATTTCCACCGTTTCCAAAAGGAGAAGTTATTCCTTTCTCAACACCTACAATAGTCATCTTTTTAATTAGTGTATTCTGACCTACTTTAATGCTTTCACCTACAACATCGGAATAACCAAATAGTGTTATTGCATCCGTTTCGTCAATTATCCCTACTGCTGTTCCTTGTTCATATTCCTTTTCACTAAAATATCTTCCAAAAATAATCTCTGTATTATTTATATATGCAAGGTCGGGTGATCCTCCCCTCATAAATGCAGTTTTGCTACTATTTTCAGAAAAAACAGAACCTCTTACTTGAAAAGATGGACTTGCATATTTAATGCTTTCTATTTTTTGTTTTAGCTGTTTAACATCTTCTAAGGTTATAAAATCTGTTGACTGAGCATTTTCGCCACTTACACTAATTGTAACGGATGAAGCCCCCAATTTTTCAAATTCACCTGTGATAGCTAATTGTCCTCCTTTACCAAGCGATACTATTGTTATAACTGAACTTATACCAATTATTATTCCAAGCATAGTAAGGAAAGCTCTCATTTTATTTGCCTTTATACTTGATAAGGCCGTTTTTACACTTTCAAATATATTCATTCACTCACTCCCCTTATAAAACAATTCGTTTGTTAACAGTTGAATCTGATACGATTTCTCCATCTCTAAACCTTATTATCCTATTTGTATGGTCTGCAATATCATTTTCATGTGTTACCATGAGTATTGTAGATCCTTCGTTATTCAAGTCTTTAAATATCTTCATTATATCTTCTGAGGACTTAGAATCAAGATTTCCAGTAGGTTCATCTGCCATTAGTACTGCAGGAGAATTAACTATAGCTCTTGCTATCGCAGCTCTTTGTTTTTGTCCACCAGATATTTCATTTGGCATATGATTTACTCTATCAGAAAGGCCAACTTTTTCAAGAGCTTGCAGTGCTTTTTTCTTTCTTTCCTTCGAAGGTACTCCTGCGTACATCATAGGGAGCTGAACATTATCAAGTAAGCTAATTCTTGGAATAAGATTAAATGATTGAAACACAAATCCTATTTCTTTATTTCTAATATAGGCAAGTTCATCACCACTGAGGACCGAAATGTCTTTTCCATTTAAAATGTACTTACCACTATTCATTTTATCAAGACACCCAAGTATATTCATCAAAGTAGATTTACCAGAGCCAGAAGCCCCCATAATCGCAGTAAACTCTCCCTTTTCAATCTTTAAACTAATATTATTTAAGGCTATAATTTCAACGTCTCCAGTTATGTATTTTTTTGTAAGATCTATTACTTCTAACATTTGTATTCCTCCTTGGATTAACTTTCTGCAAATAAAATATAACTAATTTTGCTGTACCGCCTCATTTACAATTATGCCGTCTTTAATTGAAGTTGATGGATTTAATATAACTTTATCACCAGTCTTAACCCCTTTAGTTATTTGAACTTCAGTATCAGACTGCGTTCCTACTGTTACCTTAAGTTCGGAAACCATATCTTCTTTAACAATGTATACTAAATATTTGTTGCCTTTTTCTATCTTTAGCGCCTCTGAAGGTATTTTAATAGCCTTTGCAACTTCTTCCACTAATATATCTACATCTACATCAAAATCTATCTTTAAATCAGGAGCTTTATCTAAAATGTCTATTTCCACTCCTAATGTTATTTCGCTTCCAGTTACTCCCACCGCTTTATTGGCTGCAGGATCTATAAATGAAATAGTTCCACTATAAGTATTAACTCCATTTTTAATGTTAACTTTTTGGCCCATTTTAACCTTATTAGCATCATATTTACCAAGTGATGCAGTTGCCTTTAAATCTTCTAAAGCTTGAACTACAACGGCAGCTTCCATTCCATTTCCCACAGAACCTACTATTGCGTTAACTTTTGTTACCACTCCAGCGTTTGTGGCTACAATTGTGCTTTTATTATTCGCTACATTTTGCTTTGCCGATGCTAATGATATCTCTGCTGACTTTATAGCATTATCTGATTGTTTTAATTTCTCAGCTGAAATCATAGATAAACTATTCTTTTGCTGTTTGGATGTTTCTAGCTTTGCTTTATCTGTAGGATTTTCACTTTTTTCTAAAATTGTAATTTCTTTATCTAAATCTGAGATTTTGCTTTTAATACTAGCATTTTGATTAGACAAATCTTTTTTCGATAGTATTGCATTATCATACTGAATTTGTGCTTGGCTAACTGTTGAAGCCAAATCCTGAGTTTCATAACCTATTAATATGTCACCTATTTTAACTTTGTCCCCTACTGACACATTAACCGTTTTAATTTTAGCTTGAAGACCATAATATTCTTTACTGTCTTTTGATTTTACTGTTGCAGTGGTAGATATATAGGATTTAAGTTCACCTACCTGAACTACAGCAGTTTTTACTGTTGTGATTTTACTGTTTTTTCTCTTTTCACTTATTAAAAATACACCACTTAAAATACCTACTACAATTAAACCGTAAATTACTGTTTTCTTTTTCATCATTGCTCCTCCTTATAAATGCCCAACCCAAATTAAACTTCAAAATCAATATACTTACAAATTTTGTTCGATATATATATTATACAATAATGTTATAAACTTCTTCTAAAGCTTTTCTAAAACTTTTCTAAAATATACATGGAAAATAAAGAATTATAAAATACATTTAAAAACTCGTGAAATAATATTTATAAAAAAGTAGCAGAAGAACAAAAAAAATGTTCAACTGCTATTGATTAATCTTCATCTTTATCATAAAAATCTAGATATAAATGTTTCTCTCCGCTCTTTTGCCATCCCAATATAGAATCCATATTAACATTTTGTGCCGCTCTAAAGATAGATTTATCAACACCACTAAAATTCTTCTTTAACTCTTTAACTAAATCTTTAACTTCATTGCGTTTGTTTCCTATCTTTTTAGCTGCAACCATGCAGGCGCAGTTTAGTGGCCAAATACCACTGTTTCGTGTAAACTCTTCAATATATTCTTCTTCAATATAATAAAGTGGCCTGATCAATTCCATGCTATCAAAATTTTTAGATTTTAGTTTTGGAAGCATGGTCTTAAAATTCCCTGAGTAAAGAATATTTAACATTGTGGTTTCTACTACATCATTAAAGTGATGGCCAAGTGCAAGTTTGTTACATTTTAGCTCTTCTGCCTTCGCATATAAAGCTCCCCGACGCATTTTTGCGCACATATAGCAAGGATAATCCTTTGCAATGTTATCAATTATATCAAAGACCCGTGATTCAAATATTTTTACAGGAATATTTAAATGTTTACAATTATCAATTAATAATTCCTTTATATTAGCATGATAACCAGGATCCATTGCAATGTACTCGAGTTCAAAATTAACTTTACCATGAAGTTGTAACTCTTGGAGCAATTTTGCCATTATTAGACTATCCTTACCTCCCGAAATAGCTACTGCAATTTTATCACCTTCGCAAATTAACTTATAGTCAATTATAGCCTTAATAAATTTTGACCAAATAGGTTTTCTATAGTCAGTTATAAGGCTACGCTCTATTTCAGCTAATGGTTTTCTTTCATTAAGTGGTACTAATATTTCACAACCTTCTCCAGCAATAGTTTCCATAAAATCACCTCTCTTTTACATTTGAATATTATAATATATTTCACAGGAATTTAGCACTTAACATCAGTAGATTTTTCAAAATTACTATTAATACTTTTTTATCGTTTAATAATTATTGTAGAACTAATCCTTATCTAATATAAAAAATGAACCTCTAAAATAAGAGGCTCATTTTTTATTATAATTATTGATTTATCTTTGCAAATAACCTCATTAATGAAGTTATTAATAATCATATAATTCTATCTATCAAATAAACCGCCAGTTTTCTTAGTGCTCCTTGCTGCTTTCATTTTTTTACCAATTACTTTATCTGGCCTTGATATAGAACCCTGCTCAGAACTTTTCTTGTTCTTCTCTTCGATAATTTTTTTCATTATTTCAATATTATTAGTTGACATAAATATTTCCTCCTCTTGCAGCCAATCAAAGAATGTTAAATACTATAGATTTTATGTTTTGACTTATAATTTCTACATTTTATTTTCTACACTCAACCTTAACTTGTTGCTTTCTCTACTAATCAGTTTATCTTAGTTTGCCTAAAATATCAATCTAATATTGTAATATAATCATATATATTTCTAGACATTTAGTAATTAGCTATACTATCTAACTTAATTAGTACATTTTTATATCCCGCTTTTATAATATCATTATAATATAGATTTTCATAAGTTACATTATCTATGTCATAAGCTAATGCCTCCAAAAAATTGTTTCCGAAAAGCTTTTTAATAAACATTTCATAATCATTTTTTATCAAAGTGCAATTACTTTCATCGTAATGATAACCTTTTGTATCATTATTAAGCTTTTCTATAATCCCATATAATTGATATATATAGCTCATTTCTTTTAAATTCAAAATCTTTTGTAACGCCACTATAGCTTCAGCATAGTTAAAGTTCATAGGTATAGGATAAATATTAATATTACTTTTATTCTTGTTATCAAATTCTTTTAACATTCTTAAACTTTGAAATAGCGTAGTGCAAATATCTAACCTTATAATAGCCGCATACTCGCATAACTTAAGATTTTTATTTTGCTTCTCATATTCTTTTTTATCTCTTTCAATTTTACCTTGAATCTCAATTGCTTTATAAGTGGAATTTTTATTTATAAGCCAGCTAAATACCCCGCCTAAAATAGTACCAGTTATAATAGCAACAGAGGTTATCATTGGAGTTATAAGATTATCAGGTATTAATGCAATTGATTGTAGCATGCGAATTTCTCCTTTCAAAAAAGTGGTTTCTACAATATACTTACCATACAAAATTATTTTATTCATTCATAGTAGCATGTTTTTTTACATCATTCTCTGAACTTTAATTTTAGTATGAACTACATAATATTAAAAAATTTTAAATATATTTTGACAAGACTGTTACAATTAGAGTATTGTTTGTATATATATCAAATGAAAATTAAAGGAGACCAACTAAATGAATACACAAAATGATAACAGAGGACAAATAAGAAGTAATATACCTATTGGTATTACAGTAGACGTTGTATTAAAAAAAGACCAAAGAACAGATAAATTAACTAGAGGTGTTGTAAAAAGATTGTTAACAAACTCAGCGGTTCATCATAGGGGTATTAAGGTCATGCTCGAAGATGGCCAGGTAGGAAGAGTTCAAGCCATTATATCAAAATAAAAATACAAAAAATAGTTTGAAGTTTAAGCCCAATTTACCATTAACTCTAATGATAAATTGGGTTTTATATTATATGAAAATAAAAAAAAGCTTGCAATTCTAATCAATATGATATATATTTATAAAGTTACCTAGTAATGCGAAACATTTTCAAAATCATAAAACATTTGCTAACACAAGCAAAACGGATCATTAAAACACTTAACAATCGAGAAGAAATGAATTTTACAATTCTTAAGTTTTCACCCTTTTCATTCTAAAATTTCTTAATGAATCCCTATTAAAATTTTGTTGATTAACCTACTGATAACCCGTATAACAGAACGTGATTTGTTATACAACGATATTATATTATTGGTACAAAAAGCATTTTTGTGACCACATAAACTAGCAAGGAGGTGTTTATATGAGAAAAGACGAATTAGTTGAAATTACAGAAGAAGTAATTAATGAATGTTTAGAATGTCTAGACTAAAAATAAAAAAGCAAATCTATCACTGTTAAGACCCTAGTGTAGGTTTCTTTTTTTTTACTTTTATAAATTTGTTAAATTTTAACTGTGAATATAATTGAATTTGAAATGATTATAGAATATTTTTAAATAAATAAGATTATAAATAGAGGAAATTTCTTTCATGTATAGAATAAGTATAAGAACAGAATATTCTGTACATGAAAGGGCGTGCATATAATGTTAACGATTTCTTTTATTAGTGGTGACAAAGAATTACTCGATTTGAAACAATCAGAAAGTGATACATTTAAAAGTTGGTTTTATAATTTTGAAAACTCTAGGCCTCATGAGGTCAATACTATGGGTAAAAAATATCTCTTTAACAAAAAAGCAATCGCTTATATTGAGATAGAACCTTAAAGTTTGTTATTAAACTAAAGAAATCAATGTTTCTTATATTAATTACAATAAAGTAGAAAAGCCTGCAATATAAAAATTGTAGGCTTTTCATTGTTTTGGATCTAACTAAAATTTCCATTAAGATTATTATTTAAATTCCAGTTCTACTTGAACAATTTCTGAAGAAGATCCTATTCTTATAGGCGGTCCCCAGGTTCCAACTCCACTTGAAACAACAACATTATATGAACCTTTCGTAAGTAATCCGAAATCATTTTCATATATCTTTTTAGTAATTATATTAGCTGGTAGCAATTGACCTTTGTGAGTATGCCCTGAGAATTGAAGATCTACTCCAGCTTTTTCTCCCTGGCTAAGATTTGTAGGTTGATGATCTATTACAATAATAGGTAAAAGCTTATCCGTATCCTTTAATAATTCCTCTATACTTTTTCGTTTTGTTTTAGCATATCTTTCGTAGGAGATATCTTCTCTTCCCACAAGGTAAAAGCTATTATCTATTTCCACTGTCTTGTCCCTTAATATATTAAATCCTGCGGAATTTTCATATTCATAAACAATTTTATCTATTGATCCCCCATAATATTCATGGTTACCAAAAGCAGCATAAACCCCATATTTAGATTCTATTTTTTTAAATTCCTTGCCCATATCTTGATCTATAAAAGGTTGTATATAATCATCAATAATATCCCCGGCTAGTATTACTATATCTGGTTTTAATTTGTTTATTTCAATTACAATCTTTGAAAGTCTTTGCTTATCAACAATGTCACCAAGGTGTAAATCGGAAAGCATTACAATATTTATTTTTTTTAATTTCCCTGCATCCTTATTAATTTTTAATGCATAATTTGTTGTTTTTAGATTTGTTGCATTGTATGTTCCATACACGAGCAAAATAGATACAATAACAAGCGCAAAAATATTAGACATAGAATATATTTTTTGTAAGGTATCTGTGTTTATAAATGAAAACTGCTTTATTCCTAAAATCAATTTTATAATATCTATGGCTCCTAGAAGTATTATAAAATATAAAAATGCTGCCATCCAGTATGCTCCTACAATATTAAGAAACTTTTCAAAAAAATGTGGAACCTTATTTTTAGAAAGTCTACCTGTTACGAAAGAGATTGAAATAAAAACAAACAGCACACAATATAAATAAATACTTATTTTAGGTATTACTCTATTTACAAGTAGCCACCCTTTTTTACCAACATAAATATTGGCTATAATGAAAATCAGGAAAGAAAAAAATATTTGGAAATATATCATTTGTCTATTACTCCTCTAAACTTCGATATTAGTAATGTTCTGATATTATATATCATCTAATTATACTAATTATTACTCCTTAGGTCTATGGATTAAGATGAGTATTTAATTAATAAACATAAAAGAGACAATTTTAGGTCGTCTCTTTTATGTTTATTTACATAATATATAGGTAGAAATAGAAGGAACTGTTACTTCATTAATACAAATTATGGTACCTTTACTTAAACCAGCTTTATCTACTTCGTGTTCATTGGCTAAAACTTTCCATGCACTTTCATCAGGTAATGTTACTTTTATAGGTTTATTATTAGAATTATGAATTATTATTAATTTACTATAATCATCTTTAAATGGAGATGTTAATTCATAAGCCACACAATTAAGTGGTGCTTGGAGGAATATCAAAGCTTTTCTTACTTCCTCTGCACTGTCTAAAGTCATAACCTTTTGGCTTTTTCTTAAATCAATTAAACCTTTAATGTATTTATAAGTTTCTGTGCATTCAGCTTTTTTACTCCAATGTATTTCATTAATAGCATCCCCTGAATTATAGGTATTATGATTTCCTTGTTTTGTCCTTAATATTTCTGTTCCCCCCTGAATAAAAGGAATTCCTTGAGAAGTAAGAATTATAGAAAGTGCTAACCTATTCATTTTTTCTCTTTCAAACTCCGTATTATTATCATTACTTTTTTTTATTTTATCGTATAAGCATAAATTATCATGCGCACTTACATAATTAATGGTTTCTCCAGGCTCCTTAGCGAAATCAGATATATCATTGCTATATTTAATGCTACCCACAATCCCCTTTTTAACTTCTATCTCAAGGCCTTCTCCCCCACTTACAAAACCTATTTGCGTTCCGTCATTATCTCCTTTTAGTGCATTTCGGAGATTGTCGTTAAATACAGATACCTGCATATCCTTTTGACTTCCTTTTCTAAATTGCAATGAAGTTGCTAAAGATGATTGGCCGCCGGTCCAAGGTTCGCCATAAATAATAATATTTGAATTAATTATTTTTAGCTGCCTTTCAATTTCTTTCATTGTATCAATATCGTGAAGAGCCATTAGATCAAATCTAAACCCATCTATTTTATATTCCTCAGCCCAAAATTTAATACTATCCACCATAAATTTTCTCATCATTGGCTTCTCAGAGGCAGTTTCATTCCCACAACCTGAACCATTAGTATAATTACCTTGGTAATCTCGCCTATAATAATATTCTGGTGCCAATATATCCATTGGTGAATTTTCTATAGCAAAGGTGTGATTATAGACAACATCCATAATTACACTAATCCCATTTTCATGTAATGTTTTAACCATAGTCTTAAACTCCCTAATCCTTATTGTGCCATCCCTAGCATCAGTAGCATAAGACCCTTCCACCACATTATATAAATAAGGATCATAGCCCCAATTATAATCATCTTTAGTTTCATCCACACTTGCAAAGTCATAAACAGGCATTAAATGAACATGGGTTATTCCTAAATCTTTAAGATGGTCAAGTCCTGTAGCAACACCTTCAAGAGTTTTAGTGTTTTTTTCAGTAAAAGCCAAATATTTCCCTTTATTTTTAATTCCAGAGTCCGGATCTACTGAAAAATCCCTTACATGAACTTCATATATTATTGCCTCTGTTCTGTTAATCCCAACAGGTCTTTTATGATTTTCCCAATTTTCAGGATTTATAGAAGAAAAGTCAACAATCATACCCCTTTTACCATTAGCACTTGCGCCCTTAGAGTAGAGATCTGGTGTTTCCTTTTGCACTCCATCTTTCAATACTAAATAATTAAAATATTTATTTTTAAAATCTCCCATAAGCACAAGCTCCCAAATTCCACTATCTACCTTTGTCATTTCATATTCTTGTCTTTTGTCATCTTCGAAATTTTCATAAACTAATACAGTAATTTTTTCTACGGTAGGTGCCCAAACTTTAAATATTGTCTTAAAAGGTGTATAAACTGCTCCTAAATCATTACCATTATAGGTGGACTCTTTACTTTCTAACATTATTCCCATTATCAAATCTCTCTCCTTAAAATCTTTATGAAGTAGAATAAATATTTCTTGTAATAAGAGCTATTTTATTCATAGTATGTAAGTAGCCTTAAAAAAATAACCCTAGAAATCTAGAGTTATTTAGTTGATTCTCTTTCAACTAGTTTTGTATCAATAATATAATTACTGATATCTTCTTTTACGTTTTCTAATTTGTTTATTAATAACTTAACTGCAAAATAACCTAATTCTTCAGAATTAATATCCACTGAAGAAAGTGAAGGTTTTCGAAAGGCGGCTAGTGGCGTGTTATTAAAACCAACAATAGAAATATGCTGCTCTGAGATTTCACTTATAGCTTTTGAAGCACCAAATGCAATTAAATCATCTGTGGTAACAACAGCTGTGGGATTAGACTTACACAAGATTTTTTTCATAGCATCATAGCCGTGAGTTTCAGTAAAGTCTGTTAATTGTATCATATTTTCATCAATTTTAAGGCCTGCATTCTCCATAGCTTTTTTATACCCTTCTAACCTATTTATAGTTACATTAAGAGTAGGTGAACCTCCAATAAATGCAATTTTCCTATCACCCTTTTGTATAAGATAACTAACAACGCTGTACATGGCATGAAAATTATCATTATCGACCCATAAAATCCCTTCAGTATCTTCTGGTTTACCAATTACTACAAAGGGATAATTCGCTTCTTTTAAGTAAGCTATGCATTTGTCATCTTTTCTTACTATTGGCAAAATAATTCCATCAACTCTTCTACTATTCATTAGACTGGCTATATATTCTACTTCTTGATTTTCATTATTACTGTACGTGTACATAATGTAATACCCTTTTTTTTGGGCATAATGACTTATGCCTCTCATAATTTGTATAAAAAAAGGGTTAACAAATAAATCTTCATCAGTGTTTGGCAAAATAAGTCCTATAGTCTTAGTTGTTTTGCTAACTAAACTCCTAGCTATTGCATTAGGATGATAATTCATTTCCTTCATTACTTTATAGACGATTTTTTTTGTTGCATCACTAATTTTAGGATTATCCGCAAGTACTCTTGAAACCGTCGATGGTGAAACATTTGCCTTTTTTGCTACTTCTCTTATAGTTATTGCCATAAAGATTCACTTCCTACCTTCAACTAATATTCTACCTTAATTATAATGTTAAATTTGTTATTGTGCAACCGATTGCAAATTCTAACAAGATTGATTATAAACTCATAGTTCATATTCTGTCAATAACAATATTATTTTATATGGGTAATCTTTTATAATTCTTTTATTGTTACCTTATAATAATTGATTTGACCAAAGTTTCCTATTCTTCAGTAAGAATAATTGCATACTTAAAAAATTAATACTTTATTTATGCAAACGCATTCACAAATGCATAATTTTATATTATTATAGTAGTGTTAGATTAAAATTTAAGATTTTAGTAATTAATTTATTTCTATAGTAGCAACATAAAAATCGAGGAGGACATTATGGGAAGCATTAAAGCAATTATATTTGATTTAGACGGAGTATTGGTTGATACTGCAAAATATCATTATTTAGCCTGGAAGAGACTTGCAGAAGAACTGAATATAGAATTTTCTATAGAAGATAATGAACGATTAAAAGGTGTAAGTAGAATGCAATCATTGGACATTATATTAGAGATAGGCGATACTACATTAAATGATGATACCAAATTTGAAGCAGCACAAAAAAAGAATGATTGGTATGTGGAATATATATCAAAATTAACCCCAGAAGATATTTTACCTGGTGTTATCACATTTATTGAAAGCACTAAAGCAAATAATATAAAAATCGCATTGGGTTCTGCAAGTAAGAACTCTATGCTTATTCTTAATAAATTGAATTTAACCCATTATTTCGATGCAATAATTGACGGCACAAAAGTTTCTAAAGCAAAACCTGATCCGGAAGTCTTTTTGAAAGGTGCTGAGGCACTTAAGGTGTTACCTAGTCAGTGCATTGTATTTGAAGATGCAGAAGCAGGCGTTGAAGCTGCCGTTAATGCAGGAATGCATTGCATTGGCATAGGTTCTAAGAGTATACTAAAAAAAGCCGATTTAGTTTTTTCCGGCTTTACTGATATTACTTTTGAGAAATTGAAATTATAACTTGATAATTTCTGTGGTTTTTTACATATAATAACTAGGAGGATTTTTAATGGAACACTATTATAAATTAGATGAGTGGAATATTATTGAACAAGGATTTAGTGATGATAGCAATGAAATATCCGAGAGTATATTCAGCTTAGGTAACGGATACATGGGACAAAGAGCTAATTTTGAAGAAGAATACAGTGGTTCTTCCCTTCAGGGAAATTATATAGCAGGAGTTTACTACCCTGACAAAACAAGAGTTGGATGGTGGAAAAATGGCTACCCAGAGTATTTTGCTAAGGTTTTAAACTCAACAAATTGGATTGGTATAAACATTAAAATTAATGATATTTCTTTGGATCTTTCTAAGTGCGCAGTAAAAGAATTTGACAGGGTTTTAAATATGAAAGAAGGATATTTAGAAAGAAGCTTTGTAGCTTTACTTGCAAATGGAAATGAGGTTAGAGTAAACACTAAAAGATTTATTAGTATGACCCGTGGTGAAATAGGAGCAATTAAGTATTCTATAAAACCTTTGAATTTTAATGGCAAATTAGAGATTACACCTTATCTAGATGGAGATGTTGTAAATTCCGATTCCAATTATGCTGAGAAGTTTTGGGATGAGATTGCTAAAGAAACTAAACCTTATGAAGCATTTTTAATGTTAAAGACTAAGAAATTAGATTTTCACATTTGCACATATATGGCCTATGAATTAACAAAAAATGGTGAACTAATAAACCCAATTGTAACACTCACCCAAAGTGAAAAATATGTATCTAATACTGCTTTAATTCATTGTAGTGAAAATGATGAAATTATAATATATAAATATGTTGCAAATACCTCATCAAGATATTTTGAAGTATCAGAGTTGATTGGAATAACTAAAGAAAATTTAAACAAAGCTAAAAAAGATGGATTTGAAATATTATTAAAAGAGCAATCCAATTCTTGGAGTGAAAAATGGAAAGGTAGCGACATAGCTATCGAGGGTGATGTGTCAGCGCAGCAAGGTATTAGATTTAATATATTTCAATTGAATCAAACATATACAGGTGAAGATCCTAGGCTGAATATAGGTCCAAAAGGTTTCACCGGTGAAAAATATGGTGGAAGCACTTACTGGGACACTGAAGCTTACTGCATTCCATTTTACTTAAGTACTTCTGATGAAAAAGTATCTAAATCCCTTTTATTATACAGATACAAACACTTACAAAAAGCCATAGCAAATGCTGAGAAGCTAGGTTTTACAAATGGAGCCGCTCTGTATCCTATGGTAACAATGAATGGCGAAGAATGCCATAACGAATGGGAAATAACCTTTGAAGAAATCCATAGAAATGGTGCTATAGCATATGCTATATATAATTATGTGAACTACACTGGAGATAAGTCATGTCTTTCCGAATTTAGTTTTGAGGTACTAGTAGCCATATCAAGATTTTGGGCTCAACGAGCTACTTTTTCAGAACGCAAAAATAAATATGTGATTTTAGGCGTCACTGGGCCTAATGAATATGAAAATAATGTAAATAACAATTGGTATACTAATAAAATTGCCTGTTGGACTTTAAAGTATACCCTGGAAGTTATAAATTATTTAACTGAAAATGAACTTGAAAAATTTAATGACCTAGTTAAAAAAATTAATTTTAAAGAATATGAGCTAACTAATTGGAAGGATATTATTCAAAATATGTACTCTCCTTTTGATGAAAAACTTGGAATTTTTCTTCAACAAGACGGGTATATGGATAAAGAGCAGATATTAGTTGTGGACCTAGATAAAAAACACTTACCATTAAATCAAAAATGGTCATGGGATAGAATACTACGCTCATGTTTTATAAAACAAGCAGATGTACTTCAAGGCATTTACTTATTTGAAGATGAATACGATACTGATACGATTAAAAGAAATTATGATTTTTACGAGGCTAGAACAGTACACGAGTCTTCCCTGTCCCCTTGCATTCATACTATTTTAGCAGCGAGAATTGGAAATTATGATAAAGCTTATGAAATGTATTTAAGGGCCTCTAGACTTGACCTTGATAATTATAACAATGACACAAAGGACGGCTGCCACACCACTAGTATGGCAGGAACTTGGATGGCAGTAGTACATGGTTTTGGAGGACTCAGAGTTAAAGATAATAAACTTATTTTAAATCCATCCATTCCTCAGCATTGGAGCTCATGTTCTTTTAAAATAATGTTTAGAGGTGCACTTTTGAAGATTAAATTTACTAAAACGCTTCTTGAAATCCAAAATGAAAATAACATAGATGTGAATTTATCAGTGTTTAAGAGTGACTACAGCTTAAGTGCAAATAGTTCACTCCAAATTACAATCTAATAAAATATATTTATAAAAATTTTCAACTTATATTTCATAGACTCCTATCATATAATGTAATAATATAATTATAAAGAAGAGGATAATATGATTCAGGATACAAATTATTATATTAGATTAAATAGTAGAGTTGAAAAAATACTTAGAACAGCAGAGTTTTTAGGCTCCGGTCATAATGGAATAGTTTACTTACTCCCCGACAACAAAGTAATTAAGATTTTTAAAAACAAAAGAATTTGTGAGACGGAATACAATATTTTTATGAGAACCAGTAAAAGTAAATACTTTCCTAAAATTCATGAACATGGCTCTTACTATATTATAAGAGATTATGCATGTGGTGTACGCCTAGATAAATACATTAAGAGACATGGTATCAATAGCGAAATATCTTGCAATATAGTAAAGCTTATTAAAGAATTTAAGAAACTTAAGTTTAACAAACTAGATATTAGATGTAAAGATTTATACTTAAAAGAGGATTTCTCTATTACGGTAATTGATCCAAAAAACAATTATTCTAAAAAAGTTATTTACCCAAGGCACCTTATGAAAGGTCTAAATAGATTAGGTGTAATAGAAGAGTTTTTGACCGTAGTTCGAACACAAGATTTTGAAATTTATAAATTATGGAACTTTAGATTTAAACAGTATTTAGAAAAAAATATAAAATAATATAAGAGACTGCAATTTATATAAATTGCAGTCTCTTATATTATTTTGCTATTGTAGCACACCTAGTTGTCTTAATTCATCTAAAAATTGTTCGAAGTTTAGCACCCTTGAAGAATCTAATATAATTTTTGCGTTTCGCATCATTCTTTTATCCTCAGTTACAAGCGTATAATCTTCATTCTTTTCGCAAATACTGATTAAACTATAATCATTTATAGAAATTTTATCTCCATTATTAAAATAGATATTTCTGTTCTGCTCATATTTAATAAAATCACTTTCTCCAGATTTTTCAGTATAACTATCACCTGTGTTAGTTATAATATGCCCTAACAACTTCATAAATTTAGTTGATAATACGAAATCTTTATTGAATTTTACATACTCTTTTACGGACAACTCTCCAGCTATATCCTGAGATATTTTAAAATCGATATAGTCTGTAGTTTCAATAGAATCGAGTAAATCAGGATATTTATTCCACACTTTTATAACTATATTGGCATCTAATAAATACTCTTTACAAATCATTTTTTTATCTCCTTTTACAAGTAAATCTATATTAGATTCTAATAAAAAGCTATCAGTGTACATTTTAACCACCTACTACTAGTCTTATTTATATTATATTCTGAATATAAATAAATTGTTAACTATTATTAAATTTCCTACTTATTTTTTCTTGATAAATGTAAATAATAACATTATAATTTTGATAGTGCGTTTAAATAATTACAAATTCAAGAAAGGAGTAGCTGCTACACTACAGCAAAAATAGAACTATGGAAGTACATGTATATTTAAAAGGTAGTAAACAAGCTGTTATTTATAAAGGGGACAGAATTGATGTATTGGATTTTGAAATGAAAGGAATTAAATATAAACAAATAAGGTATTTTAGAAAAGGACTCAGTAAAAGTGAGCTAGTAGAAGAAGAATCAATAAAAAAAATAGTTAAAATGGAGATATAATAAAACCTACATCCATACTGTGGATGTAGGTTTTATTATACCTTTTATTTCCTTTTTTTTATTTTTAGCCTTACTTTTATTATCTTTCCTACTTCCAAAACTTGTTTTACTATTAGTATTTGAGGGCTTACTTTTCTTTTTAGAGTTTTTATCTATAGGTCTAGCTGAAGTCTTGCTTCTTATATTTTTGCCTTTTATTTCTTTTTCTTTGACATTTGAGTTACTAAAATGTTCGTTATTTTTCTTCCCTCTTGGTTTTATTAAACATTTAGGTGTAAAACCAATTAGATCTTCTCTATTTGCTTCTGTTAATGCTTCATATACTAAATCATATTTCATCGGATCTTTATATTGAAGTAACGCTCTTTGCATGGCTTTTTCATGCTTGGTTTTAGGTACATAAACTTCTTCAAGGGTATTTGGATCAAGTCCTGTATAAAACATTGTTGTTGAAGGTGTACCTGGGGTTGGATAAAAATCCTGAACCTGTTCAGGTTGGTAATTAATATCTCTAAGGTATTCTGCTAGTTCTACTGCTGAACTTATTGTACAGCCTGGGTGACTAGACATTAAATAAGGAATAAGATATTGCTTTTTTCCTATTTTCTCAGTAGCTTTATAAAATTTTTCCTTGAACTTATCATAAGTTTTACCCGCTGGTTTGCCCATGAATTTTAAAACTTTATGGGCGACATGCTCAGGTGCTACTTTTAATTGGCCACTGACATGATGCTCAATAAGTTCATTAAAAAAGGTATCATTCTTATCTGCCATAATATAATCATATCGTAGCCCCGAACGTACAAAAACTTTTTTAACATTAGGTAATTCTCTAAGTGATCTAAGAACGCCTAAATATTCCATGTGATCAACCTTTAAATTTTTACAAGGGCTAGGATGTAAACATTGCTTATCCTTGCAAGCACCTACCTTTAATTGTTTATCACATGCAGGTTGCCTAAAGTTAGCCGTAGGCCCTCCTACATCATGAATATATCCTTTAAAATCCTTAAGTTTTGTAATTTCCATTGCTTCTTGAACTATTGAATTTTCACTTCTACTTTGCACAATTCTACCTTGATGAAAAGTTATGGCACAGAAAGCACAGCTACCAAAACACCCTCTTGAACTAACTAAACTAAACTGAACTTCCTCTATAGCTGGTATTCCTCCGAGCTTTTCATAAATAGGATGGTAATTTTTTTGGTATGGCAAATTATAAACAGCATCTAATTCTTCTCTAGTAAGTGGCATTTCTGGTTTATTTTGAACTAGATACTTATTAGTATGCTTTTGTACTATAACTCCCCCCCTAATAGGATCTTGTTCATCATATTGTATTTTAAAAGCCTGTGCATATTTTTTCATATCAGTGCAAACTTCCTTATAAGAGGCTATTTCAACACAGTCACCTATATTTTCTATATCATCAGTCACATAACAAGTTCCTAGCACCTGTGTAATGGCTTTTATATCTATACCCTCATTTAGTTTATTTGCAACGTTAACAATTTGTTTCTCGCCCATTCCAAATACTAGTAAATCTGCTCCACTATCAATTAACATAGATTTGCGTACCTTATCACTCCAATAATCATAGTGTGCAAACCTTCTTAGACTTGCTTCTATGCCACCAATTACAATAGGAATACCTTTATAGGCTTCTCTTATTTTATTGCAGTAAACTATAGTTGCTCTGTCGGGTCTAAGTCCCATCTTCGCACCAGGAGAATAGAGATCTTTGTCTCTTAGCTTTTTACTCACTGTATAATGATTAACCATAGAATCCATATTACCAGAATTAACTAAAAATCCTAGTCTTGGTTTGCCAAGCTTTTTAAAATCTTCAGTGTCCTTCCAATCAGGTTGAGCTATTATTCCTACTTTATAGCCTTCATTTTCTAAAACCCTTGAAATAATTGCACTTCCGAAACTGTGATGGTCTACATATGCATCCCCAGTAACTAAAATAAAATCTAATTCAGTCCAACCTCTATCTATAATATCACTTTTACTAATAGGTAAATATTTATTATCCTTCATTATTTCCACCTTCTTTTGTTATAATCGTAATTCCTAATATCTAATTCAAAATACAATTATATCATTGTTTACGATTTATTTCTTTTTAAATAACAAATTAAATATATAGTTTACATCCCTCTTCAATATTACTAAATAATCCAACTCTAGATTCTAATACTGCCCTAGCACCTATTACCTTGGTAACAACTTGTCCAGATCTTAAATTTTCCATTTTTTTAATAACCTGCATGTGCTCATCTAGGAACAAAACATCAATATTAAATTTCATGAAAAATGTATGTATACTATTGCATGGATTTAAAAGAATAGCATTATGATGAGGTGTTTTTCTAAACATATACCCAAAAAGTCTTTTAGTAAATGAGTCAGCTATTAATACATCGAGTATTGTTTCATCTTTATATTTTAAAGTTTTAATCATTTCATCCCTCCTAGAGTATTTTAAAAATCTTTATAAGAGCCGGGCCCAAAATTACAATGAATATTGAAGGAAATATAAAAAATATAAGTGGAAATAACATCTTTATAGGTGCTTTCATGGCCGTTTCTCTTGCAATTTGCTTTCTACGTTCTCGTAATGATTCAGATTCAATTCTTAATACATTTGAAAGACCAACCCCTAAATCATCAGCTTGAATTAAAGAAGTAAGCAGCATAGATAGTTCCTTAACTTCACACCTTTGGCTCATATTTTTAAGTGCTACTTTTCTTTGTATTCCCATACGTATTTCTTTGAGAGTTTTTGCAAACTCATCACATAACTCTCCGCTTATATTTGCAATTACCCTTGACATTGCACCATCAAAAGACAATCCAGCTTCAACACTTACTGTTATTAAGTCTAGTGTATAGGGTAATTCTTTTACAATCATTTTCTTTCTTGCATTTATTTTTTTTGAAAGATAGAAATTAAAAAAGGTGCTAATAAGTAGCATTATAAGCAACGCAAGGAGTAGTGCTTTTAGAAAATCAGCTCCAATTATATAGATTAAAATGCCAAACAAAATTGAAAGAATCAACATAAACATTACTCTATTATATAGCCAATTCTCTGGGGTGTTACTTTTTAATAATCCTGCCTTTTCTAATTTTTTCTTGAGCATAATAATTTTGCGCTTTGGCGTTGCTTTAATTAGAAATTTACTTATTCGCTCATAAAAAGGTGTAAGTGCTCTTTGCGAAAAAGATATTTTATCAATATTTAATCTATTATCAGTATCAGAATCGATATTTTCAATTTGTTTTATTCTGTATCCAATGGTTATCTTGCCTTTACACAGAATAAGCATAGTTCCATAAGCGAACATAAATATAACTATAAAACAGGTAAATACTAAAATATATAACAATATTATCACCTCAATCATTATTTGTATTTTTCACTACATATCTATTTTAATAATTTTCCTTATCATAATTAAACCTAACATTTGATTTACAAATGCAACAATTAGCATTCCTATCCCAATAGGCGTTGTAACTAAAAGCATCATATACTCTTTATTTAATAAATAAAGAGTAATACCCAAGAAGAATGGAATAAGCATTACAATGATTCCAGATAATCTACCTTGCGCTGTTAAAGTTTTTAATTCATTTTGAATTTTTAGCCGCTCCCTTATAGTACCTGATATATTATCCAGTATCTCTGATAAGTTTCCACCTATATCCTTTTGGATCAAAATAGCATTTACTATTAGTCTAAGATCTTCTGAATCCATTCTATTTAGCAAATTTTGCAAAGCAATTTCTTCAGAGATTCCTAAACTCATTTCTTTTAGTAGTTTCTTAAATTCTTTAGCAAATGGATCTTCTGTTTCTTCAGATACTGCTGCTATAGCTTGTAAAAAAGAATAACCAGCTTTAAGTGAATTAGAGATTATCATTGTACCTTCATTAAGTTGTTCATTAAATAACTTAATGCTTTCTTTTTTTCTATTGGATATAATCATTTTAGGCAAGTTCCACATTATAATAAACACCAAAAACACTATAATATTTTTTTTTATAAGTGCATATGTTAAAAGTGCAAAAGCTGTTGATGTTAGCATTTTTATCACTAATAGTTCCTCTACTGTAATAGGAATATCGCTTTTCATTAGTTCAATTTCTAATTTTTTATCATGTTTTTCACTAAATTTAATATTGGGAATTAGATTTGATAATATTTTCAATAGGCTTGTTTTATTTTTGTTTTTATTTTCAATTTTTTCTTTTACTACATAATCACTATCATAGTATTTTAGTTTATCAATGGGCTTTTCCTTATAAAACATAGTTAGTATTGCACCTACAAGTGACCAAATAAAGAAAAATACAAGCAACATTATAATATATATCATTTTCATCACATCCACTTTTTATTTTAATCATATGAAAGGAATTAAATGTACTAATAAAATATGCCAGCAGGTATATTAATACCTCTTTCCTTGAATTTTTCAAGGAATTTAGGCATGACACCCATAAATACATATTCACCTTTGATTTTTCCTTTATTGTCCAATCCCTTTTGTTCAAATTTAAAAATATCTTGAAGGATTATAACTTCACCCTCCATACCTTGAACTTCTGTTATATGAGTTATTCTTCTACTACCGTCCATAAGTCTTGACTGTTGGATAATTAGTTCAATAGCTGAAGCCGTTTGATCTCTAATAGCCTTAATAGGTAGATTCATTCCAGACATAAGTACCATAGTTTCAAGTCTTGATAGCATATCTCTTGGAGAGTTTGCGTGACCTGTTGTTAATGAACCATCATGACCGGTATTCATAGCTTGAAGCATATCTAAGGTTTCTCCTGAACGCACTTCCCCTATTATTATTCGATCTGGTCTCATTCTTAAACTGTTTTTAACTAAATCTCTTATACTTACTTCTCCTTTACCTTCAATGTTAGATGGCCTTGTTTCAAGTCTCACAACATGTATTTGAGAAAGTTGTAGTTCCGCAGCATCTTCAATAGTAACAATACGTTCAGATTCCGGTATAAAAGAAGAAAGTACATTTAAAGTGGTAGTTTTTCCACTACCAGTTCCACCTGAAACAACAATATTTAAACGCCCTTCAACACAATATTTAAGGAGTTCTGCCATTTTTGAGCTGAGGGTTCCAAAATTTATTAAATCTTCTACTTTAAAAGGGTCCTCAGCAAATTTTCTTATAGTAATTGAAGGCCCGTCGATGGCTAAAGGTGGAATTATAGCATTTACTCTAGACCCATTTGGTAGTCTTGCATCAACCATAGGAGAGCTCTCATCTATTCTTCTTCCAATAGGTGCTACAATTTTTTTAATAACATGCATCACATGATTGTTATTTTTAAATTTAGCATCTGTAAGCACCAGTTTACCATCTCGTTCAATATAAACATGATCCGGACCATTAACCATAATTTCAGTTACACTTTTATCAGCAAGTAAAGCAGTAATAGGTCCAAAACCTATAATTTCATCCAATAGTTCTTCCTTTATCTTTTTCTTTTGATTTGTTGTCATGTTCAGGGATTCTTGTTCAATATGTTTTGTAACAATAAAATTTATTTCTTCCCTTAATTCTTCATTTTGATCTGATATATCATTAAAATCTATATCAAGCTCTTCTATTACTCTATTTTGAATTTTTACCTTTAACTCAAAATAAGGATCTACTTCTTTCTCTTCGAATTTATTACACTTTTTATCTACATTTACCTTTTCTAATCTTTTTATAAGGGACATTCTATCACCTCTACATTGCTAAGTCTTTACACATTATAGAAATAGCTTTTCCTATTTTTAACTTATCATATTTAGGACTATCACAGAATGGCTTGCCTTTATTCACTGAGGTACTAACTGTACTTTGCTCCTCAGGAATCATAGCAAAAATGCCATCCATAAATACTCCTTCAACTTCTGCCTTGCTTATTCCGTATTTAGTTGTAAAATTATTAATAATTAATTTAACTTTGTTTTTATCATATCCAAGAGACTTCATAACCCCTAGCCCTAATTTAGTATTTTTAAGAGCAACGATTTCCATGGTAGCAACAAATAATACTATTTCAGAAAGATCTAAAATATAAAGGGTGCTATCATTAAAATTAATGCCTGTATCAATGATAATCACATCATACTGTTTTTTTAGGGTTTTTATCATTTTTTCAATGCTATCTTTCCCAATATACTCTGCTGCTTCAGGCTTGGTAGGAGCAAAAAGGATGTGAAGATTTTCATTAAATTCATGTAAGTAAGGTTTAATTTTTTCATAAGAGTCTAATTGTCCATCCTCAATAACATCAAGAATTGTTTTTTCTGAATATTTATTGACAAGCATTGATATATCTCCAAATTGTAAATCTAAATCTATTAGTAGAGTTTTTTTATGATACTCACGACTTAAAGTTACAGCACTATTTAGTGCTAAAATAGATTTTCCGACTCCGCCTTTGGAACTGAAATACGTTATGATTTTTGCAGTACTATGACCCTCTTCAAAGTTTGCTGCATTTATAGCCTTGTTTTTATATTTTTCATAGGTAGTAAGTATAGTATTAACTACTCCTTCATAGTTAAAAGGCTTAATAATATACTCTTTTGCTCCATGGAACATAGCTTTTTTTAAATATTCACTTTCAGCTTGCACCGACATAATAATTACTGTTACTGCTGGAAATTGATTTGTTATTTGTTCTGTAGCTTCCAGCCCATTAAGCACAGGCATATTGATGTCCATGAGTACAATATCTGGTTTTACTTTAGGAATAAGTTTTAAAACTTCTTCTCCATTGCCTGCTTCTCCAACAATTTCAAAAAAGTCATTTTCTAAAGTTAATATTTTCTTTATTACATTTCTTGTTTCTTCTATATCATCTGCAATTATTATTTTAATTTTACTCATAATTTCACCCCTATTCTTCTAGTACCGGGATTTTAATGCCTGTTCCAGTTTTAATTAAATTTTCATTCCATATTCCATTAATTTGTTTTAACAATGCATATTTTGTTGCATCTCCATAGAAATCTTCGCTTATTTTTCTTAAAGTGTCACCTTGTTTTATCACATAATAATCGTATTTTTTATAGTTATAATCGCCTGAATTAACCTTACTTTCTTCTGATGTTTTAGTCTTATATTCAGGAAATAAATCTCTCATTTCTTTAAAATCATCCAAAATAAGTTCTTGCCATAATGCACCTTCTGTTTTATGAATATAATCTGGTTTCAAGGGTCTTAACGCCAGTTTTAACTTACCAATATCCTCCGCCAGGGCTAACTTCTCTATATCAAAAATTGGCACAGATAACGTTACTAAGTAATTAGCAGGTATCTCTACTCTTTTTTCACTCTCTCTATTTAATACTTTATCTATTGCTAACACTTGAATATTTTGAAGTAGTATTTTTGTTATATCTGGTCTAACAATTTTTTCCCCATCTTTTTTCTCTGGTAAGGACACAATTACGTCAACAAAATCTCCTTGTTTGATAAGATCTGAAACGCCAGTACTTCCATTAACATTTATGGAAACACCTCTATTATTACCTTCTATTTTTAAACTCAATTCACTATCAAGTGAATTTATCAATTTATCTTTATGGAACCCTTCATCTTTTATTATACTTTCCTTGGTATATTTCCCCACAACACTAGACATATCCAAAATATAATTTTTAAATATTTCATTGTCAGGCAATTTAATTTCTTTAACCATACTTTTTTTTATTAAAGTTCTTGGTGCTATAGTTTCAGTTGCAACTAAAATAGTTTTTTCATTAACCGCTATTTCTGTCATTTTTAGTGGTTTTAAGTAAATGAAGATAACTATACTGCTTACCACCGCCAACATAAAAGATATTAAAATCAATCTTTTTCCTGTGTTTTTCATAAAGACACCACCCATACTCCTAATTCTTTAGTACTATTTAATAAGTTTTGAGCCATAGGCTCCAGTATCACTTAGTGTAATATCAATTTCTCCAGTTGTTACATATCTAATAAAGCGACCCTCAATTTCAGTTTTTCCTGAGTTCTTTTGAATGTTTTCTACATAAAACTCTCCAAAACCTACAACTAATATATCTTCTCTTCCATCTACCATTAAAGTATCTACTAAAGGCATCGTCCATAATCGAATAGAATTTCTTTTAAAATCATTAAAACTACTTGATTCGGAATTAATATAATTTTTAATTTCATTGGTGGCACCAGCCATGTTACCTGGCTCTGTATCAATCCTATCACCCACAGTTATAATGCCGCTATAACCATAAAGTGCATTTGTTCTAAATACATTTGTACCTGTTCCTCCTAGTGCCACTGCACCATAATTACCATGATATCCATCTCCACCGCCTTCTTTAAGGGTTACAACGTCACCATAAGAAAAGTCAAATATTTCAACCGCAAAGGGTCGAACACCACCTTTTACTGATTTGACAGGTGCTATAATTGCTTTCGTAATTGCATTTACATCACTGCTATCTATCCCAAATACTGGTGCAAAAAAATGATCCACAGTTTTTATTCCAACCATTTCTATGCTTTTATTATCAGCACTTATAGTAATTGAAACTTTGCTTGGATCAACATTATTCTTTTCTATATATTCTGTAGCGACATCTTTTGCTTTAATGGGATCTGCAGGTAACTCTAAGCTAGCGGCTAATACTGCAGAATCAATAGCATTAGATAATTTTACTTTTTCTACATAAATTAAACCAATATCCACAACATAAGCTGTAAACCCCAATAGTGCTGTGAAAACTAAACATAATATAATAGCTACATTCCCTTTGTTATCCAATTTACGCATTATATCATCTCCTAAAGAGCTTAAAACTCTCCTCTCATTCTATTCTCATTGATGTTTGCGCTTTTAAAACCACCACATCATTCAAGATATTACTTATAATAGGAATAGTTACCTGGTAGTCATATACAACTTCTACCGTAAGGGTTTCACCAGATTTTCTACTTCCATCAGATGGTGTTATGTTTATTATTAGATTCTCAGTGTCTAAAGTGGGAGAAATGTTAGTTATTAGTTCACTAATCTCTGAATCAGAACCAGCTACTATCCCAAGTCTAGCACCTTCCCTAGCTGAATTATTAATGGTTAGATATGAATTTAGCATTAAGCCAAATTCCAAAATCCCCATAAGTACCAACAATAAAATAGGGAGTAAAATAGAAAACTCTACAAGTGATTGTCCTTTTTCATTTTTTAAACTTTTCACACTAATCACCTCTATTATAGTAGAGAGTTGAAAGATAAGATGAAGGAAATTCCCCTAATTAGCTAAAAAGTAATAATTGTACTTTTTATTAGCTAACATAAAATCAACTTTTACTCTTAATGTTCAACTCTCCACTGGAAGAATAATTCATTACTATAGTTTATCTACAATTTCTTGGAATTTAGCTGCAATAGCCGGTCCAAGTACTACAAGTACAGCAATTACAACTACAGCTATTAGTCCTACTAATAATGCATACTCTACCATACCTTGTCCTTTTTCTTCTCTAACCTTTAATGACACATGGTTCATAAAATACTTTAACATAATAATTCCTCCTCTAATTTGTTTTATTTGTTCTATTAAGCTTATTATATTCCTAAATATAAACGCATATAAGATACTAAAAGTCACTATCTATAGAGCTAAAAGTCTATAAAAAATAGGACCTTAGTCCCTAATGAATATAGAGACAAGATCCCTCTTAAATTGTTAATAAATTGCCCTTAATACTTGGAATCATAATACTGCTGGATGTGCATTTCTATTGCAAAAATAGTAGCTTTTACACGATCATGTGCTTTTATTTTTCTAAACAAAATCGTCGCATAGTTCTTCACTGTCTTTTCTGATAAAAAAAGACGTTCTCCAATATCTTTGTTACTGAGTCCCTTAGAAATATATAATAAAACTTCAACTTCTCTTTTTGTAAGGGAATCTAAAATAGGCTGCTCTTTTTTATCTTTATTTTTAAACCGCGAGAAAAGAAGAGATACTAGTGATTTATCAATATACTTGTCCCCTTTGTGCACAGTTTTGATGGCCTCTACAATTTCTGTACCAGCCGATTCTTTAAGGACATACCCATCTGCCCCCTTATCAATAGCATCCATAATAAAAGATTTTTCATTTTCAACTGTGAGCATGATTATTTTTATATTTTGTAGTTCTTTCTTAGCTCTTTGAAGGACTTCAAGCCCGTCCATTAAAGGCATTTTCATATCCAATAATATGATATCAGGTTCACATACCTTTAACATATCTATCACTTTCTGACCATTTTCAGCCTCTCCCAGAATAATTATGTTTTCCTCAAAACCAATTATTCTCTTTAATCCTTGTCTAATTAGGTCGTGATCATCTGCTATTAATACCTTAATTTCCTCTTTTTTCATCTCTAATCACCTCTCGATTAACAGGAAGCACAACATTATAAACCGAACCCGCTCCACTTGAAGATTCTATATGAATTTCACCTTGTAATTGTTTTACTCTATCCAATATGCCAATAAGCCCATAAGAATTTCCTTTTGTTTTCACCATTTTTAAAGTTTCTTCCACATCAAAGCCAATACCATCATCTGATATAAGTAGTCTTAAATATTTTGTACCGTAATCTAATTTAACATCTACATGTTTTGCCTTTGAATGCTTTTTTATATTATTGAAAACCTCTTGAATAATACGAAATACTGCTAGTTGAATAATTGATTCTACCTCTGTCTGCATTGGTTTTAATTTTAATACAATATCCATATTAAAGTCTTCTGAGATAGTCTTTACAGTTTGTTCAATGGTTTTATTTAAGCCTAAATCATCTAGGGACATAGGTCTTAAATCAAAAATAATACTTCTAACTTCTTTTAAGGCTACTTTTACACTTTCTTTTAAATCTACCAATTCGTTTAATCCTGCATTTAAATCCTTTTGGATAATCATAGAACAAATATCTGTTTTCATAATAATATTAGCAATATGTTGTGCAGGTCCATCATGAATATCCCTTGATATTCGTTTTCGCTCATTTTCTTGTGCTTCTAATATTTTAATTCCTATAAACATCTCGGAATTTTTGTCAGCACCTTCTAAAACTGAAAGAATATCCCCTTCTAAATATCCCATAGCGATACTTATTTGGTTAACTACTTTTTCTGAATTATCTATGTTCTTTATAGATTTTTTTAATGCTATTTCTAATGTATCTCTTCTTACTCTAAACTGCTTTTCTTCGTTTTGTTTCATAATAAACCTTACTCTGATTTCTGATGCTTTTTCATATACAGATTTAATTTCATCTTCGTTAAATGAGTTAAATTTTTTTGAAACCTGCACTAGCTTTTTACGCATAAGCTTATCCTGAACCTCAAGTGCGTCAACTTCGTTAATAACTTTGTCTATATCTCTTCTAATTACAACTAGTTCAGTTTTTAAATTTTCATACTCTAGTCGTGCATTATCAACTAGTTCAAGAATTTGTTCCCGACTATTACCAATTTGATTAATTATTTTTTTTATAATATCATTAATGTGACCAATATCTATGTTTGAATTATTCATTAGTATAACACCTACTTCTATTGATTTTTCATAGTAAATAGAAATTAAACAGCCTACAATAGGTATATCGTCTAATATTAGAATTACCTAATAGACATTTTCACTTTAAATCACGAATTATATAATTTAATTTAATTATACTTAAAATTTCATAATACTTATAAAGTTAAAGGCAATAAAACTTCCTAGTGATAGAAATGGTCCAAAAGGTATATAATCTTTTCGCTTTTTTATATTTAAAAGAAGTAACAATATACTTATGACAGAGGCCAATATAAATGCTAAAAGTAATGCAAATAAAGTTCCTTTGAATCCCAAAAATATTTCAAGTGCAAACATAAGTTTAATATCTCCACCACCTAAAACGCCAGGTACAAGTGCTAAGATTAGCATTAACCCACCTCCAAACACCATTCCACCTACTGCATTTACAAAAGATATATCATCAATAGATGAAAATATAACGCCCACTACTAATGTGAAAATAATTATTTTATCAGGAATGATTTCATGCTCAATATCAATAAATGAAACAACAATAAGTATAGAATTTAGCACTAATGCCTTAACAAGAATCACGTTTAACCCTATTTGTAAAAATGATATTAAAAATAATATGGCACTGATTAAAATAACTAGAATATTTTTAATCCTAACCTTGATGTGGTTTTGAGACTTTTTATAATACGTAACACCTATATATTTTTCCATATTTTTTTTTCTTACGACTATACAAGAAATTTTTTCTATAACTATATTAAGAAGGAAACCACATATTATTCCACCGATAAAAAACACTATAGCCATAATTCCATCCTTTCGTGAATACTTAAAATTTCACATGTTTATTTCTTTATTATTCTTAGAAGCTATCTTAATTGTGTTTGCATATAAAAAATAGTATATAAAATTAATTATATACTATTTTACTTGTTTTTAATTAGAAAGCTTAAAGTTATTAATCTGCTCATTCATTTTAACAGTCATATTTAGATTAACATTTTTTGTATATTTACGTATAATAAAATAATACGTGCTTTTAAATAATAACAAGGAGAAAATATATGGTAAATTCAATAAACAACAAAATTGAACAAGGTTTTAAAATAAATATTAAGAATGGTAATGGCATTTATGATACTGGGTTAAATAATACATTTTGGTCAAGGCTAAATATAACAGCTAAAATAATTGAACCTCAAAATGGCATTTGGGACATTATAATTAGAGATAAAACCAATAAAAATTTAGTTATTTTCCATAATAATCATATGTTACATGATAAAGAGGTTTCGTTTAATTATATAACAGGCCTAAGAACAAATCTCGTAATTGAAGCTAATTGGACTGAAGCTAAAGATACAATCCTAAGTGGTGAAATATGTATTTTGTATTAAACCTCATCATTCACTTTTTCTAACAGTGCTAAAAAATCTTCTTCGTTTTTACATTCTAGATATTTATCTATAAGGGACCTAGTAGACATTTTATTAAGCCCCTTATATCCATTATCTATTATATCAGTCAATACATTTATGAAATAGTCTTTACTTTTATCTATATCTACAAGCATTTTATGGGATAGATCATTTATTATTTCTTTTTTTATATTTTCGCGAAGCTTTTCAGTGTATTCTTTCATAAATATTTGTGTTTCTTCCGGGTACTTCGAAAAATCTCCCGACATTACATCTTCAATTTTCATCTAAGCATCTCCTTAGGGTTTTCTATTTTTAATGCCTCTTTTACTATGACAATTCCAAGTAATCCAGGTCCTGTATGAACTCCGGCAACTGGACTTATTTCTCCAAAGGATAATCTCGTAATGTTTTGAAGTCCGGAAATTGTGTCAGAAAAAGGCTTTACTTCTTCATATGCTCCACCATGCATAACCCAAATTTTACAAGGTGACTCTTTAAGAGCTTCTCTTGCTATATCTACGAGTTTACTTGTAGCTTTCTTTTTTCCCTTAGCCTTTGCATAAGTATAGTATACGCCATCACTGTTAATTGAAATTATTGGTTTTAAATTCAACAGTTCACCTATAGTTCCAGCTACTTTTCCAATTCTACCACCTTTAATTAGATATTTAAGTGTATCTACTGCATAGTAAACCGTAATTCTACTTCGTACTTCAGGTAGTACTTTCACAATTTCCTCAAAAGTTTTTCCGCATTTTATCATTTCACCACATTCTTCAACAATTGCAGCTTCTCCAATAGTTAATGATTTAGAATCAAAAACGCAGGTTTCTATAGACGGGTGATTTTCACTTACCAATCTAAACGTATTATATGTGCCTGATAAATTTGCAGATATTAATATTGCAATGGCATGAGTGTATCCTTCTTCTTCTAGCTTCAAATAAAGTTCTTCCATATCATTCATTGAAGGTAATGAAGTTGATGGAATTTCATGTATAAAATTATCATAAACTTCTTTCGGGGTAATAGTTACTCTGTCAATGTATTCTTTATCCTTATATATAATTCTTAATGGAAGTACTTTTAAATCATATTTTTGAATCATTTCACTATCAACATCAGATGTACTATCTGTAATAAGTGCAATCTTACTCATTTTAACTTCACCTTTCAAAATAAATTATGTTTCTTATTTGGCAATTGCATGTTTTGCAATCATTGCCGCTCCAATTATACCAGCTTTATTGCCAAGCTCTGCTAGAACAATTTTAGCAATAGGTAATTCTTCATAATATTTATTGGCTATTACTTCCTTTGTAATTCTATCTAAAAGATATTGTCCTGCCCCTGAAACTCCGCCACCTAATACTATTATTTCTGGGTCAATAAAATTGATTATGTTGAGTATTCCTATACCTAGATATTTGATTAACCTATCTACTGCTAAATTTGCTATTTTATCGCCTTCTTTAGCAGAATCAATTACCATTCTTGCATCTATATTGTTTATATTTCCTTCAGCTCTTTCAAGAATTGTAGTAGGTTCATTAAAATCTACAATTAATTTTTTCGTGTGTTTTATTATAGCAGTGGACGATGCAAATGTTTCTAAACAACCATTTCTTCCACAATTACAATTATAAAAATTTTCTCCCACAACTATGTGTCCTATCTCTGCACCTATCCCATTAAACCCACTATATATTTCTCCATTCAAAATAATTCCTCCACCAATGCCTGTTCCGATGGTAATCATGAGCCCACTTTTGCAATTTTTCATTGAACCACTTTCATACTCTGCCAGTGCAGCCACAGTAGCATCATTATCTATGTATACTGGCTTGTGAAGTGCCTTTTCTAACATTTCTCTTAAAGGTACATTTTTCCACCTAAGATTCACGCAAAGTATTACATTCCCATTACTATCAGCTAACCCAGGTATACCTATACCTATGGATTTTATTTCTTTTAAGTCCATATGATATTCCTCTAAAATATTATAGACTAAATCTATCATATCATCTATTATCTCCTGAGTTTTTCTTCCCACTTTTGTAGGACAGGATTTTTCATGTTTTATATTTCCCTTATCATCAACAATACCCGCCGCAATATTAGTGCCTCCTAAATCAATACCGATATACATATAAGTCTTCCTTTCATAGCCTCTGCTATAATTTGTTAATTGTGATACCTTCAAAATATATGAGTAAATTATACCATATATTTTAAATTATTCAGAGTTTTTATTCTTATGATCTTTTAGCTTATAAAATATTAATAACCTACCGTATATAATAATTATAGCACATCGGATAATATTTAAGGACACAGTTATGGTACTAAAACTGGATTTAAAATCGTTTTACATATTTTATCTAAATTTAGGTCATTATAATACATAAGTAGATTTATTAAATATATATATGAAAGGAAGTGTATTATATGAGATTATTACGTTGGGTAGGTGGAATTGTAGTCTTCTTTTGGGCATTAGGACTTGTATTTAGAATTGGAGGAGGTATGATTCATCTGTTACTTGTAATGGCTGCAATAGTATTTATTGTAGATTTGAGTTTAGAAAGAGGCAGAAGAAGAAAAACTTAGTTTACTCAGCAAACTGCAGTAATTAGTTTATTGTAAATATATATGATATAATATTCTAACATATATAAGGAATAAATTTATATGTGAAAGGTAGTGTTGTATATGGGATTTTTACGCTGGTTAGGTGGAATTGTAGTCTTCTTTTGGGTTTTAGGATTGGTACTTAAAATTGGTGGTGGCATGATCCATACATTACTTATTGTAGCTGCAATAGTATTTATTGTGGATAAGATTTCTAGCAAAAGAATTAGATAGAAATATTTTTAAAATAGTTTTCTATTTTTATTAACACTTTTTAAAAACGAACAAGTATATTTACATTTAAGCAAATATACTTGTTCGTTTTTCGTGAATTTTCAATAAATTTTAACTACATATAAATACATGTCTTTCAAATGTTCCTTTGGACACGGTACACCTATCATCTATATGAAAACCAACAGAGTTAATTTGTATCTCCATATCTTCAAATGTTATAATCACCATTTTATCTGCTATTCTACGTGTACTATCCATAATAGCTAACTGCTCCCCTGGAGTAATTTGAGTGAATATATTATAGGGAAGATCAACAATTGCTACATCAAATTTTTCTTTAATATCATGCATGTCACCAATAGTTATTACATCATCTTCATATCCAAAGTACCTAAGATTTGTCTTTGCATTTTTACCAATGTATTCGTTTATCTCATACCCTTTAATATTAAGATTCATTGAAATAGCTTCAATTAGAACTGTTCCAATGCCACAACAGGGATCCACAACACTACAATTCAGGTTATTACCTACGGCTATATTAACAAGTGATCTACAAACATTAACCTTTAGCGCATTAGAATAAGAAAAAGGCTTTGTATTGTGAAGTACCCAGTCAGATGTATTACTTTCACATTCACCGAATACCCATTGGTTTGCTATTTTTGTTATTCCAAACATAATTTCCGGTTTCTTCAGTTCAGCTTCTCCGAGTATACTATACCCTATTTAGAATTCAATCTTACGTGAATCATGAAAACCCATGATTTCATCAGTAGCATTTATATAAATAACCTTATAATTTATGCTAGTTAGTTTGTCTATTACAATTTGATCAATGATTTTTTCCATTGTGTCACCAGTATACATTATAGAAATACATTTTTTTATAAAAGGACTTCTAGACGTATCTACATAAATATCAGAAAATAAGTATTTATCCTGTAAGGGCTTATTAAAGAGGCTCTTCATTTCCATTTTGCATAAACTTTCTTCATCTTTAGAATAATTAGTTGTGTATAAGTATTTTTTTTCGTTTTGTGGAAGCTTAAACATTAAAGCACATCCTTTTACCTTTTATATTATTTTTATAACTTTTAAAAAATCATGAACTCTTTTCTCATATTCATCACTGTTTTTAGAATAAGCCTGCGCATGTCCTGCACCTAGGGCAATATATATATCTTTGTAGCCATTCTTTACTGAGTACATTTGATTACACATAAAAGTAGGTACATAGTCATCTTCTTCACCGTGAATAAACAATATTGGGATTTTCACCTTAGGTAGACTAGTTATAGGTGACACATCTTTAAAGTTCCATCCTACTCTCATCTTACAAATTTTACTTGATAATTTAATTAAGGGGAATTTTTTTATATTATAATCTTTTGCTAATCTGTACTTGAATAAATCTTCTGCATCAGAGTATCCACAGTCATCTATGCAAAATTTTATACGCGAGTCTATTACAATGTTTTGAAGGACTATTCCTGCCCCCATGGATTCTCCGTGCAACCCTACTATTATGTCGTTACCTAAATTATTATATAACCAATCTGTGCATTTTCTTAAATCAAACTTTTCGTAATAACCAAAAGAAGTATCTTTTCCACCACTTAATCCGTGATTTCTATGGTCATAGATAAACACAGCGAATCCTCTTTTTAAAAACATATCCATATATTTAATAGAACCATACAAGCTCCAAGTTATTCCGTGACACAATATTATAACTTTTTTTGAATTGTTATTTGGAAAGAAAAAACCATGGATTTTATAACCATATTCAGAATCTATATATATTTCTTGTTTTTCTAACTTGTTAAATTCTTCTATTTGAATATTACCTTTTTCTATTTCGTATTGGTATGTGTAGTTATATTTTGCAACCTTAGGATATAGAATTATTTTAGTAAAATGCCATGCTACAACAAAAGTAACAACAAAAAAAGCGATGATAATTAAAAGTGATATTAAAAGCACTATTTTAAACATTATAACACCTCCTAATAAAAGATCCTTATATTTTAGTATAAGGATCTTTTAAAATTATATATATAATTTAATATTAATTTCTTTTTTTCCTCATTATAAATAATATTATTGTACTAACTCCTACCAAAATTAATATGGTATAAATCCAAAAAGGTAAGGTTGTAAATATATTTGTAGCCTCATAGTGTATTACAATAGAACTTAGTGCAGGCACGACTAGAGTATCACCTCTAAATTGTTTTATAGTTTCAACTCCTGCACTTTCACCATCTACTACAATATTCCAAGTCCCCTTCTTAGATAATTTAATTGTTGTATCTTCTTTATTTGCATTAAAAGCTACTACAATGTTAGCCCAAGTATCCATATTTGCATTATAATTCATTTCATATGCTACCACATTTTTAGGTACTTCTAAGAATTTTAAGTTTTTCTTAATCATATCTGCTGATGTCATTCTGAAGGCTGGATGTGCTTTTCTTAACGCTATTAAGCCTTTAAAATAATCAACAGTTTCAACGTTCTGAGATTTTCTTTCCCAATCAAGATTGTTTACAGCATCAGAAGATTTATAAGAGTTTGCATCTCCGCCTTTGGTTCTTAAAAATTCCTGACCAGCCTGAAAGAATGGTATGCCTTGGGAAGTAAGTATTATAGACTCAGCCAATCTATCCATTTTCAATCTTGTTTTATCATCATCCTTTGGGTTTGTTAGAAGAAGTTTATCCCATAATGTATTATTATCATGAGACTCTACATAAGTAACAGATTGTATGGGTTCTACCTTTCCCCAAGTAGTTATCTCACTGGAGTAATCTATTCCACCAACTATTCCTTTTTTTATGCTTGCTTCAGTATTAGTTTTGCCGTTTACAAATCCCTTGTCTGTTGCTTCAAATACACTACCTTTTATTCCATCCCTTATTGTATCGTTAAAGTAGCCAATTCCAGGCATTTTGCTGGCATTTTTTTGGATTGCTTTCATATCAGTTGTAAGCGTAGTCCCCATATCAAAGCCCTCTCCGATAACTAAAATAGAGGGGTTTAAACTGCTTAAACTCTTTCTAACTTCAGTCATTGTTTGTATATCAAGAAGACCCATAAGGTCAAATCTAAATCCATCAAAATTATATTCATTTGCCCAATACATTACTGAATCCACTATGAATTTCCTTGCCATTGCATTTTCTGAAGCAATAGTATTTCCACATCCACTTTCATTAGCGTTTTTACCATCTTCAGTATATCTAAAATAATATCCAGGCACTAATTTATTAAAATTAGAATCATTGCTACTGAACATGTGATTATAAACTACGTCCATGGTTACCCTTAGCCCTTTGTCGTGTAGTGCTTGCACTGCTTGTTTCAATTCTTTAACTCTAAGGTTTGGATTATATGGATCTGTTGAATAACTTCCTTCAGGGGCATTATAGTTTTTTGGATCATATCCCCAGTTAAATTGAGGATTTTCTGAAGTCTCATCTACACTAGCATAATCAAATACTGGCATAAGTTGCACATGAGTTACTCCTAAGTCTTTTATATAATCAATACCCGTTTTTTTGCCATCGACTCCAACTGTTCCTGTTTCAGTTAAAGCTAAAAATTTACCTTTGTTTTCCATGCCGCTAGATTTATCATTAGAAAAATCTCTAACATGTAATTCATAAATAATTGTATCTGTTAAATTTTCTAATTTCGGTTTTTCTTTTGGCTTCCACGTTTCTGGGTTTGTTTCATTTAAGTCTATTACAGCTCCCTTTTCTCCATTTGCAGCCACAGAACGAGCATAAGGGTCAACTGCTTCTGTCCAAATTCCTCCTATATTAACTTTGTAAGTATAAAATATACCCTTTTGGTCTCCAACTAAATCAACAGTCCATGTTCCTTTTTCTCCTTTACTCATAACAGCTTCATTGCCAACTTTAGCATCCCACTTTTCGTAGGTTACAAGCTTAACCTCAGTTGCAGTTGGTACCCATACTCTAAAGCTTGTTTTAATGTTAGAATAAGTATTACCTAAGTCATTTCCATCATAATAAAACATTTTTTCAAAGCTAGCACTTCCCATTACATCACCAAGAACTACTTCCATATCTTGGAATCCCGCCTTAGAAACCGCAAGTTTTTGACCTGGGTTCACATTTAAAGCAAGCTCTATTTTAGCAGTAGTTGTAGTAGCATCCACTACTTCATCACTAGTTATGTTATCTATTTTTGCATCCACTCCATCAACCTTAACGGTAATACCTTCATTACTCTCTGATGTAAATGGAATTGCTATGTTCGTTTCTATGCTTATGATATTTAGTTCATCTAATTTTGCAACTGTAAATTTACCTGATTTATCCAGAGATGCCACAGTATTACTCGGGGAAATTGCTTCAGCTAGAGAGTAATATACCTTAGTATCGCCTCCATTAATCCAAATTTCGGAAACACCCTCTTTGAAGTTCTCGATATATCTATCATCCTCAGTGTCTTTTTCTCCTTCATCAGTACGAACTATAAATCCTACTTTATTTAAGTCTCCATCAAACTGTGCCTCGCAAACCTGACCAAATGTATCTTTTTTAGTAAAATCAAATTTACTTCCATCCTTTTTATCTGGCCACATCCACATGTTCCATTTTAAATCACTTTTGGCATCTTTAGCATAATGAACAATTATCTTTGTTTTACCGCTTAGAGCAAGCGTCTGAACACTTGGAAATATCAAAAACAATTGTGAAAAAACTAGAATAATCGCAAGAAAAACAATCAACACTTTCCTGGCGTTATTCTTTATATTGACGTTCATAATATTCCTCCTCAAAAAAAAATATGCTTTCTTGTTAAGTATTCCACGCAAAATTAATAAACCCTCTCTTTAATAGAAATTATTAATAAAAATCATTAATTAATAAGTCTCTCTAGCACTTTATTTTTTGCGTGATATAATACTATTAGGTCAGCTGACACTATATAAATAATACTATGAAGGCATGTAAGCGATGGAACACCTACCGTATCCTAAAAAACAAGCTCCACATCAATGTTGTGAAGCTTGTTTTTTAATAAAATCCTTCTTTTGCAATTTTCTTTATATAGTTATACTGTTTTCTAATAAGTTTCTTAAATTCAG
>NZ_JAENWM010000078.1 GCF_016650035.1 Clostridium sp. | reverse complement strand
TATTCCACTGAATGCTATTAAAACAGTTCTCCATTGAGAGAGAAGTTCTTTAAGGCTCATTAATGTGCCCATATGTACTAATAACAGGTACATGGAAAGATATACTATCGGTGTTGCAAATGAACCTAGCGAAATAATATCATTCGGTAAAAAAGTCCAAAATCCAATTAAAAACAAAACTGCAGATACAAATACTGAAGGAACAAAAGCTTTTGATTTTATCGAAAAAAATTCACCAGCTGCGAGTACAATTAATATAATTGTGAATGCAGCAATAACACTGTAAGTCATAATAGAAACCTCCTAATTTTTTTTATAATAAAATCTGAAATATTACCATCACTAATATTAGTATTTACAACACTAGAAATAAAAATTCAAATATTAATTTTATGATAATAAGATAGATTTATTAACACGTTAGAATCACCCCTTAGCATTCGAGTTACCCCTGGTGGTACTTGCACGGACTTGGCTGAACTTACTATTTGTATTTACAACACTAGAAACTTCTTTAAACCTTTCAATTTTTAATTGATAAAATTAAGACCTAACCCTAATTATCATACGTTAATATCGCTCTTTCCTATTTTACTGATTATGTCGCTGGAATCCCTCCTAATAAATCTCTGTTTATAATTTATCTATTAATAATATGATAATATATTTGATGTATTATTGCAATATGTTTAAAGATTTTTAATTAAATTTAGCATCTCTATAAAACAATGTCGTTTACATTATTAAAATGTTAAAAACTAAGCTTTATTCGTTGTTTTTTTTGTTAATATCATAATTATAAATAATTTTTTATTCTAATAACTTAACATTTTTTAACAAATACCATAGTTTTTATTTTTTAAATAATAACATTTTTACAATTTATAGTATTGAAATTGTTGGTTTTGTTAGTAAACAGAATTTGTCCACTGCGTTACCAATTTCTGTAACGGGGTCATTTTAACCTCCTGAAAATTGGAATTATTACGTTTAACAGCGTAACATTCCAATGTATATATTAGTTACATGCTAGTTTTTCATTGACAAAATATAAAATTAATCATAATATCTCTTTATTGAGTATAAATATTTCTCAATAATTTACTGATCTTTATATACTTGAAAATCTATCTTAAACTAAGGGGTGTGGATAAATTGATCACAATATTATTTGATCTTGATGGTGCCTTACTTCCTATGGACATGACTTTATTTGAAAAATGTATTTTGAAGAGCTAGCTAAGGATTTTGCAGATATAATGTCACCTAAAGAGTTAGCTAATAACAAATCATCTACTTCACAGGACTGACGACTTCTCCGCCAATAGGATATAACTTGCCATGTTATGGGTGTAGCGGATATGCTTCTGCTAGGTTGGCAGGAGTATTAGTCAGACTCAGTATCCATTTTAGATTGCACCCATGCTGGGCGTACAACAAATAAAAAAAACCTAAGACAAATATTATTTGCCTTAGGTTTTATAAATTTTCTAGTATAGCATATTCGCTACGCTCATAAAGAACACATATTTCTAATGTAAATTAATTTACTGCCCATCGTCCTACTGTTTTTAATATTGAAGGATGAGGGTAGAAAGTTTTAAAAACTCTATAGAAATAAAGTTCTTCTTTTGAACGGATTTCCAGACCCTCTTCATTATAAATTCGAGATACTTCTGTTTTTAGCTCTAAATCAGAAATACATTCATTGAATTTTTCTTCAAGGAATCCTTTAGTTCCGCTTCCTTCAGAGAATTCTTCTTTTTTTCTCCATAATATATCATCGGGAATGTATCCGGTACCGTCGAAGGCGGTGCGGAGAAGCCATTTCTCTGATATAATATCATCCTTTTGTTTAGGCATTTTCCATTTTGCTGGTATATGCAGTACATATTTTATCAGTTCTTCGTCTAGAAAAGGGACACGTCCTTCAATAGAATTCGCCATACTTAATCGATCTAAACGTTGTAAATTAATATTATGAATAGATCCGAGCACCCTTACTAGTTCACGTTTTAATTCTAGTTCATCACTGATATCTTCCAAATAGGCATAGCCACTAAAAATTTCATCAGCACCTTCACCAGAAAGTATAACTTTTACATGTTCAGCCGCAAGTTTAGATACAAAGTAAGTTGGAATAGCGCTTCTCACAAGAGAAGGGTCAAATGATTCCAAATTATAGATTACTTTTGGAATTGCCTCCAAAATATCCTGTTCCGTATAGATATATTCATAATGGTCTGTTCCCAGATGTTTTGCTACATGCCTCGCAGCAGTCAAGTCAGGACTTCCTTTAATACCTATACAAAAGGACTTTATTGGACCATCACCTTGATAGTATTTGCTAGCGATGGCAGCAATTAAACTGCTGTCTAATCCACCACTAAGTAATACTCCCAGAGGCACATCAGACATTAGACGTTTTTTGACAGCTTTCTCAACAAGCCGTCTAATAACTTTAAGCGTTTCATCTAAAGGATATTGCTCACAAAAGGATATTTGGTCATTAATTGTCTTCACAGTTCTATAAGGAACAAACCCGTCTTCTAGCGTAAAATAGTTTCCTGGTGGGAATTCAATGACTTCATCTACGATTCCGTATAAACATTTTAATTCTGAAGCAAAATAGTATTTTCCGTTTTTCTGTCCGTAATAGAGAGGTTTAATACCCAAAGGGTCTCTGGCTGCAAATACCGATGGTTGACCACTTCGGGAATCTGAAATAATAAAGGCAAACATCCCATCTAAATAATCTATACAATTTTTTCCGTATTCTTCATATAAATGCAGTGCAACTTCGCTATCTGAATTATGGAGAAATTGGTGTTGCTGAAGATGTTCTTTTTTTAATTGCTTGTAATTATATATTTCTCCATTACAAATAATCCATGCATTATCTGATTCATTTGGAATAGGTTGGATCCCATCTTCGGGGCTGATAATAGAAAGACGTTTATGCCCTAGTAAGCATTGAGGTGTTCTTTTTATATCAGATTCATCAGGACCTCTATGTTCCATAAGGTTCAACATCTTTTTCATTAATGGTTCCTCGTCGTTATCAAAGGATTTCCCAATTATAGCTGCGATACCACACATTTATTAAATCACTCCTACATTTTGTAATTTTTAGCGCATCAATCGTAGCACTTACTTATAGTTTAATTGAATAGCACAAAAATGACAATCTTCATATACTTTGATTGACAATGCTTACACAAGCTCAGTCGTGTTGAAAATTATATTAAAGCCATTTGAATAGAAATACTTCGTATTTCAGTAGCAAACAGCAAGAACTCTTACCTGGTTTATTTTCAGAAGCAAATACATACTTACATTATCATATTTTACTTATGGTTTTATTAATGTGCACATCCATTTGAGGATATGGTATTGATATGTTTTTCTCATCAAAACCTTTTTTAACCATTTCAATGATATCATAATATACTGTCCAATAATCTATTGTATTAACCCATACTTTAACTGTATATACTACAGCACTGTCCCCATGTTCCGACATTCTTATAAATGGTTCAGGCTCTCTTAATATTTTAGGATGATTATCAACAACTTCTTTTAAAGCCTGTATAACCTTAACATTGTCAGCATCATATCCAACACTAAAAGCAAAGTCTACTCTGCGAGTATCATTTACTGAATAGTTAACTATACTAGCATTTGAAAGGCCTCCATTTGGTATAAAAATAACCTTATTATCAGGGGTAATTAATTCTGTATTAAGAATTTGCATATGCTTAACAGTTCCTTGGTATCCATTAGCCTCTATATAATCTCCAGCTTTGAATGGCTTTAGAAACAATAGAAGTATTCCCCCCGCAAAATTTGATAATGAACCTTGAAGGGCTAATCCAAGCGCGAAGCCTAATGCTGCTAGTGCCGCAACTATAGAACTAGTATCAATCCCTAAAATATTAATAATAGATATAACCAAAAACCCTTTTAATGTTATATTTACTGAAGATAAAATAAATGGTTTTAAACTATTATCAATGGAGGATTTCTTCATGTAGTTACTTAAGTGACTAACTATCCACTTAATAACCATTAGTCCAATTATAAGTGTCACTATAGCAAATGCTATGCTTTTAATAACAGGGAAACTCAAATTAATTATATTGTTCATACAACTACTCCTTTCGCTTATAGTACATAAATTATTAGATTTTCGACATATTATATCACGGACAGACATTTACTGCAATTACAAGAAACAATTGGTAGTGATCTTCCCATTTAAGGTCCTACTGACCTATGGAGGTAGTCAAACACTTGTAAGTTGCTTCTCAGTAGTATACGAAACTTTCGGAATTCAAACAAATAAACCCTACATCCGTCTAATTGGCCGATGTAGAGTATCTAACTATCTTATAAATTGATACCTCGTATTATAGTGCAGCTCTACCCAAGTTCTAATTCTACTACTTCTATTTTAGAATCTCATTTAATACTCGAATCAAATTACCACCTGCAATTTTACTTATATCCTCTAATTTATGCCCTCTTTCCAATAATAGTTGGATGACATCACTAATATTATCTGCACTTTCTAGGCCATTAACTGCATAATCTCCAAAGTACATGTTAAAATCAAATCCAAATGCAACATGGTCATATCCTACAAGATTAACCATGTATTCAATATGTTGTATGAAGTCATGAACAGTTTCTGTAAAGTCCTCATCTTGATGAGGACTGTTTGTAGAAGGGTCACATACTTTGGCGAAATATGACAGTGCTCCTATAACTCCACCACCGTTTGCTATTGCTTTCATTTGTTCATCTGTAAGATTCCTTCTATGGTTATATAATGCTTTTGAATTTGAATGAGATGCTATGGTCAGGTTTTTATTATATTTTAGGACATCCCAGAATCCTGGTTCATTTAAATGAGAAACATCTACTATAATCCCTAACTCATTCATCTTTTCAATTGCTAATTTACCCATTTCTGTTAGCCCGCCTTCATCGCAATCTGCACCATTTGCTAAAGAGTTAGCATAATTCCATGTTAGCATACCAGAACGCAATCCAAGTTCATAGTATATATTTAGAAGGTTTACTGTATCATTCAAAGAACTAAAGCCTTCGATTGAAAGGATAACACCCAATTTCCCGGTGTCTAAAACAGAGGCTAAATCTTTTTTATCTTTGATTATTATTACATCTTTATTTTCATATGTAGCATTAATCATTTTTTCGATTTGAAGTAATGTTTCATTTACAGAAAACTCTTTGATTGTTTTTGTAAATACATTTGCGAAAATTATATTAACACCTGTTCTCTTTAATTGAGGGTAATGGAAATTCATAAATACATTTGTTTTGCCATGTAATTCTTTTAAATATACATCACGTGGAATGTCAGTGTGTCCATCTATTATTGTCATATCTTTGATTATATCGTGTATATCCACATTTTCACCTCGCAATCATTTTATTTCACCTTTTATTGTCAGTGTACAAGTTGAAATCTATTTCATTTACGAAATGGCAGAAAACATGATGGTCCTTAGCAATTTCAGTCATTATAGGAACTTTATTGACGCATATTTCCTTTGCAAAAGGACATCTTCTGTTTAATCTACATCCCGTAGGTGTATTAATCATGCTTTCTATTTCCCCACTTAGTTCAAATTTCACTCTATTATCTGAATCTATAGAGATGGTAGGAGACGAATCCATTAGGGCACGTGTATATGGATGACGTGGTCTATGGTAGACTTCTTCTGCTGGACCTATCTCCATTAATCCACCTAAATACATGACACCTATGCGATCACTTATGTATCTCACTATATTTAAATCATGTGTAATAAATAGATAGGTTAAACCTTCCTTTTCTTGCAAATCTAATAGTAAGTTAAGTATTTGAGCTTGAACCGATATATCAAGGGCTGAAGTTGGTTCGTCTAAAATGATAAATTCAGGTTTTAGAATGATTGCTCTTGCTATGGCAACGCGTTGCTGCTGTCCACCACTCAGTTGACTAGGGTAACGATCGCCAAAATCTAAGCCTAGTTCTACTTTTATTAGGATTTCATCTATTAATTTATTCATGGTATTCTTAGGATATTTATATACCTCTAATGATCTTCTTAATATCTGTCTTATTGTTTTTCTAGGGTTAAGACTAGATGCCGGATCTTGAAAAACCATATTTGTATTCTTTTTGAAATTTTTTAGGTCTTTCCCTTTTAATTTCGAAATATCTTTTCCATCAAATAATATGCTATCCTCTTTAATAGCTGAAAGTTTAAGGATAGCTCTTGCTAATGTTGATTTCCCACTGCCTGATTCTCCTACAAGACCAACAGTTTCCTTTTCTCTAATATTAAAACTTACGTCATCTACAGCTTTTATATATCTAACAGATTTCTTTATTATTCCCTTTTTTATACTAAAGTACCTTTTCAAGTTTTTTATCTCAACTAAATTTCGTGGCATAAGTTATACCTCCAATAAATGACATGCACAATAATGCTCATCAGAGTAATTTTTTAATGTTGGTGTTACTTTTGTACAAATTTCCATTGCAGACGGACATCTATTGGCAAATCTACATCCTGCTGGTGGATCAATTAGATTTGGTACCATTCCTTGGATAGTGACTAAACGTCCTTCTTTCTTACTAATGGTAGGTAATGCCTTCATCAATAGTTTGGTATATGGGTGTAGTGTTTCTTTAAAAATATCTGACAAGCTTCCCATTTCAACTAGATTTCCAGCATACATAACACCAACTCTATCTGCTGTTTCTGCTACTACGCCAAAATCATGTGTTATTAATAGGACTGAAGTGTTATGTTCGTTTTTTAATCTTTTAATTATTTTTAATATTTGGGCTTGTATTGTTACGTCAAGAGCTGTTGTAGGTTCATCTGCAACTAGTAAAAGTGGTTTTCTTGAAATCATCATACTAATCATCGCTCTCTGTCTCATGCCACCACTAAGTTCAAATGGATAACTTTTAATTCTTTCTTTTGCATCTGGTATTCTAACATCTTCAAATATTTTGATTACCTCTTCCAATGCTTGTTCTTTTGGAATATTATCCAATAGTAGTGATTCTAAAACTTGCTTACCTACTGTCATAACAGGATTTAATGAGTCTAAAGGATTTTGAAAAATCATTGCAATTTCTTTGCCTCTAAAATCAAACATTTCTTTTTCTGTCATTTTCAATACATCTTGGCCGTTAAAATTAATACTACCATTAGTAATTATTCCATTTTTAGCCAATAGTCGCATTAAAGAAAAGGCAATGGTACTTTTGCCAGATCCTGATTCTCCAACTAGGGCAAATATTTCTTTTTCTTTTATCTTAAAATTTATATTTTCAACGGCCTTTACTGTTCCATTACTCGTTTTAAAATCTATTGATAAATTTTTTACATCTAATAACGCACTCATTTATTTCCTCCTTAATCATTAAATTTAGGATCAAGCAATTCTTTTAAGCCTTCACCTAAAATGTTATATCCCAATACAACATATAGAAGGGAAAGTCCTGGTGCTATTGATATCCAAGGTGCTATTTTTATTAAATTAACACCTTCTGACAGAATAATGCCCCAGTCTGGAGCTGGCGGTTGAGCTCCTAATCCTAAAAATCCTAATGAAGATGTAGAAAGCACTGCTGTTGGTAGTGTAAGTGTTACTAGTATTATTATTTGGTTTATTGTATTTGGCAATATATATTTGGTAATAATATTGAAATCTGATTCTCCCAAAACTCTTGCTGCATCTATAAAAGGTTGATTTTTAAGTGTTTGTGTTTTTGCACTGATAATTTTTGTATATTGTGCCCAGCCTACAAAAGCAATAGCGATAATTACGTTGGTTAAACTTGGACCTAAAATTGTTACTATGGCTAATGACATTACAATAGCTGGCATTGACCATGTAATATCTGTAATAAACGAAATAAATTTACTAATTTTTCCACCATAATATCCGGCTAATAATCCAAGTGTTACACCGACGACTAATTGGATGGCAGTTACGATAAATCCAACTTGCAATACTATTCTTGTTCCAAAAATGATCCTGCTGAAAATGCATCGACCGTAAATGTCAGTTCCAAAATAATATTTCAAACTTGGCGGTTGAAGTTTATCAAGAATATGAATTTCATCATAAGGATAAGGTGCTATAAAATCTGCAAAGACTGCACAAATAATCACACTTAAAGAAATAGTTAGCCCGAGAATAAAATTTTTGTTTTTAAGAAGCTTTTTTATCTTATTATTCATTGTTACACACCTTCCATATCCTTTCTTATTCTAGGATCCAAGTAAGCAATAATTACATCACCCAATGTATTTGATATTACCGTTAACAAGGTTATTATCATTACTATACCTTGGACTACTGGATAATCTTGTTTGGTAATAGATGTCCAAAGTAAATATCCCATGCCAGGATATGCAAATATTTTTTCTACAATTACAGAGCCACCAATTATCCAAGGAATTGACAAGAAAAACATAACAGTTGTTGGTATAAGTGCATTTCTAAGAACATGTCTAATTAATATTGTCTTTTTTCGTAATCCTTTAGCATATGCTGTAACAACATATTTCTCATTTAATATATCAACTATTTCTGAACGAGTTATTCTAATTCCAGAAGCAATTTGTGTTAATAAAATGGTTGCAACAGGTAAAACTAATGAAATCGGCCCTTCAAATCCCGATATTGGAAAAATCGGAAACTTTATAGCAAATAATAATATTAATAGTATTCCTAACCAAAACTGTGGAGTTGACCAAAAAATTATTGTTGTATAAACTGTAACTTTATCAAAAAATGAATTCTTTTTAACTGCTGCTAGTAGTGCAATAGGGATGGCTAAAATGTATTGTAAAAGCACAGCAATTCCCGATAACATTAATGTATATTTAAATCTAGACATAATTAGATCACTAACTGGTTGACTAGCTAAAATCGATATGCCAAAATCTCCTCTAAGCGCATTAAATAGCCATTTAAAATACTGGATATAAATAGGCTTGTCTAAACCAAATTTGATTCTTAATTCTAATATTTTTTGTGGATCGGCTCTATCTCCAGCGATTAACTGAATAGGATCACCTGGCATGCTATGCATGATGATAAATAATAATATGCTAAGAGTAATTAATACAAGTACACCTATCATTAATCTCCTAATAATATAATCCAGCAAAAAATCATCTCCTATTATTGAATTTTTTTCCGTACAATTTAAAGAAAAGGGAAAATATTATTAAAGATAAATTCAATAATATTTTCCGATTCTATTTATTATTTTATAAGTTTTTTGACATCCATAAATCTAAAATTACCTTGAGGGTCTAATTCTAATCCTTCAATTTCAACTCTACTTGCACTATACCATTTATCATAGAATAAGCTGATAGCCGGCATTTGTTCATACATTAGATCTGTAACTTTTTCAAAACTTACCATTCTCTTATCTAAGTTTGAGATATACATTGAATCATTGATTAATTTATCTAATTTTTCATTTGCATAATATTTAGAATCAGTTGTGAAACTAAATACGTGCATTGGATCTGCCCATTGTACTGATCTTGTTGATAATTGGAAGTCACCGTCTTTTGTACTATCCTTTACATATGAATGTTCAAGTTCTCTTATTTGTAAATCAATACCTATTTCTTTCAATTCCTTTTGTATTACTGGTGCAGATGCTTTAATTGAGAGAACATCCATAGCAGTTAATAACTCTATCGTCATGTCTTTGCCATCCTTTTCTCTTATGCCATCATTATTTTGATCAATCCATCCGGCTTCTTCTAACAATGCATTGGCTCTTTCTTTATCAGTAGACCATTTATCCTTCATTTCTTTTTCTTTTTCAGCGCTAAAACTTGTAACCGAAGGGGACATGAATGTATAACTAGGAGTAACATAGTTATCTAGAGCTAATGCTATTTCATCTCTATCAATTCCAAGTGCTATTGCTTGTCTTACTTTAATATCGCTAAGAATTGGATCTTTCGTATTCATATATATTAAAGACCCACCTGGTTGCATTGCTTCATATAGTTTGATGTCTGGATTTTCTTTTAGTGTTTTAATGTTTTCTAATGGAACAAAATCTATAATATCTACATTTCCTTGTTCTAATTCACTAACTAGAGTAAAAGGGTCAGGAATAAATCTTACAGTGATGTTGTCAAATTGCAAAGGACCTTTATTTTCAGTTTCAGGACTAAAATTCTTATAAGTAAGGTTCGGTTTTAATGTAACATGAGAACCTTGTACCCATTCTTCTACATAAGCAGGACCATAAGTTACTGCTTTAGTTTTAAATGCATCATTTCCAGCCTCTTTAGCTGCAGCCGCATCTACGATACCTGATTGGATAGATGATAGAACAGTAAATAATACAGGATCTGGTTGACTAAGTACAAACTCAATAGTTTTTTCATCTAATACATTGTACTCTTTGATATTTACATAATCAGCAGCATAAGCCCCAACTTCCAAATTTCTCTCAAATGAAGCCTTTACAGTTTCTGCATTTAAAGGATCACCGTTTGAGAATTCTGCACCTTCTGGAAGTATGAATGTCCATGTTAAACCATCCTCTGAAACAGTGTATGATTCTACAATATCAGGAGCATATGATTTACCATCTAGAGTAACATCAAAAAGCAAACCATATAATAATATATGTGCTAAGTTACTTGTTGAAATGGTTTGAGTATCTGTACCTTCTAGTTCATTTGATATGGCGATAACCAAGTCTTTCGAATATTTTTCATCTCCAACTTTTGGTGTCTCCGTCACTTCTTTCTTTGGACTGCATGCGGCTAGTGTAAAACTTAACACTAACATTAAAGCAAATAAGGTTGTAAACTTTTTAGTTTTCTTCACTTTATTATCCCCCTTCTTAATTTATTTATGATTCCTAGGCAAAAACTGGTGTCAGTATAACTCGATATTCCATGATTATGATATTTGATTTTATATTTCTTTCATTTTACTTTATTTTTTACTATTCGTCAATTATTTTATGAAGTATTCGTTTAAATGAAATTCATTTTTTGTAATAGTTAGAAAGGGTTTATATGTGAACACAATAGAAAATTTGTTCACATGGGTCGGGGGCTCTCCGGGGGCTTGCTGCTCTTGCTAATGATACATAAGAAGCTAATTATAATATGTAATGAAATTGTAATACTTCTGTAATCTCTAAAATTAGAATAAGTAGTACTATAAATGTATAGATAAATTAATATATAATTTAGGAGGGTGAAATGTTTAAAATATTTTTTGGAATTAATACTCTAATTACAATAATTGCATTAATCTTTTGGATTATCGGCATAAGGTCTTTTAAAAATGATAAATATGATAATAAAGGTATTAAATATATACTGTTAGGTACCAATATTACAGGGATATGTATCATTATAACTAGCATACTTTTCTTACCAATTTTCTTTCCAGTGTAAAAATGGATGTGTCCCTATATAATACCGAGAGATTACAAAAAGATTAAACGGCCTTAGCCCAATGAATTTTAGGGCTATAGCCGTTTAAGTCAATTTTTACTACGCTTGCTAATTAATTATTTTTCCATAGGCATACTTGCGTCTCCGCTCCATTCATATAATGAACCTTCATAATTTCTAACTTTTTCAAAGCCAACGGCTCTGAGGATCATGGATGCATATCCAGATCTTATACCCATAGTTCAGTAAACGACAAAATCATCTTGTGGTTTAACACCAACTGAAGCCATTAAATCATTTATCTCTTTAGGAGACTTTGGAGTACCATTCTTATTTAAAAGATCTGTCCATTCCAAATTTATAGCTCCTTTGATATGTCCACCTCTAGGCTCTCCAGCTTTTTGAGATCCTTTATACTCACCCGCTGATCTTACATCGATAATAACTTGTTTATCTAGGTTACTATAAACATAGTCTTTTGTTGCTGCATAGCTCTTATCATAATCTTTTATTACTACTCCTGTAGTAGGATTTGGTTTCGAAGAAGCTTCATCAGTTACATCATTCCCAAGTTCTTTCCAATATGTAAGACCACCCACTAACATTTTAACATTATTAAAACCTGCCATTTTCAACTGCCAAACAGCTCTGCCATCTGCACCCGGACCTTTGAATACATCGGAGTAGCAAACTATAGTTTTTTTATTATCAATACCTAGAGATTCTAATTTTGCTTTTAACTCTTCTGGTTTGAGTATTATTCCCCAATTAGCATCACCTATTTTCCCATCCTTACTTGAAAAACCTTGAATACCAACTCCTAATGCACCTTTTATATGCCCTTTTTCATAAATATCAGGCGTATTACAATCTAATAATACTAAATTTTCACTCCCCATTAGTTTATTCACTTCTTGAGGTGTAATTAAAAAATCATTGTTTTGGTATGCAGTAATATCAAATTCTTTATTTTGATTGCTTGCATCACTTTTCTCATTATTATTAGAACAAGCAGATACAACTGTTACTAATATTAATAACATTAATACTACATACACTTTTTTAAATTTACCCTTAATCAATATTTTCGCCCCCCCTATTTTTTTTATCTTTCCATACCTTATTCAATAAAGCGATTAATGTAGTTACTGCGAATAGTAAAAGAAGACCAATTGCAAATGTTTTTACTGTCCCAGTTAACATGCCACCTATATATGAATATATGATTGTAGCAGGTAGTTGTCCTATACCTGTGGCTATAAAAAACGGCCAGAAATTCATAGACGTTAATCCAGCACCATAGCTAACTATATCAAATGATATAAACGGTAATAATCTTGAAATTAAAATTGCATATTTACCATAGGATTTAAAAAATCCATCAACTTTCTCTATAACTGATATTGATGTAAGCTTTGCCACTGCATCTCTACCTAATAATCTAGCAATGAAAAAACATATTGTAGCTCCTGCCATAGCACTTGTCCATGATAATAATGCTCCGTTAATCCAGCCGAAAATACCAGCATTAGCAAAAGTTATAATAAATGCGGGAATTGGTGCAATTACAGATTGTAATATCATTAATAAAAACGAAACAATTGGAGCCCATACACCAAAACCAAGAATATACCCTCTTGCCATTCCCACATCTACATTTTTCAATATAAATACAGCTTGATTTACATTGATTCTTATCGGGGGTACAAAGAGATACAAAATTGATATAATTAATATGAATAAGATTTTGCCTTGATTGCGTTTAAATATTTTAATACGTAACACCCCCTTTGATAAATCTACCTGTTTTTGTATTATTATCATTACTAATTTCTGCATCATATTACAATATTATTCTATCATCATTGATTCTTTGCATCCAATAGTTTATATCAATTGAAGTGTGATTAACTATATGAATTCCTATTAGCTATAGTACTTTGTTATATCTTATTATTTTCATGAAATCATTTATTAATAACCTCCGAAATTCTCTTTTTTAAAGAATAGGATATCACAAGCAGTCCTACTAAAAGAGCTATAGACACATAAAAACTATTAGATGCAGTCTGGGCTGATTTATCTCCAATATTTATAAAAACAAATATGCCAGGTATTATCCCTAAAATTGTAGCTAAAGCAAAGTCTTTAAATTTTACCACTGAGAAACCTGCCGCATAACTAATAACATCGAAGGGAAAAAGAGGAATAAGTCTTAATGCAAATACTAATCCAAAGCCCTTATTCTTAATAGCATTTTCTAAATTTGACATGTCTTTTCTAATGAATTTACTGAAAACCTTATGGCCTAAGGTTCTGGCCAAGAAAAAAGATAATCCACCTCCAAGCATGGCGCCGATCATTGTGTAAATAAAACCCCCAACCATTCCAAAACACATACCTCCGGCAATGGCAAGAATTGAATCCGGAAAAAATGTAAGAGGTACAAGAGCAAATAAAATTATATAAATTACTGGTGAGAACATTCCATAACATTCAACAAAAACCTTTATATTTTCAGGGGTACATTGGCGTAGCATTTTCATATTGCAAAGGAAACATGTTACAATTGCAATTATTATTAAAAAAAGTATTACCTTTATAATATTTATTAGCTTTTTACTCATACAAATCTCCTTATAGCATTAATTTTTTCATATTTGTCCCCTTTATACTCATGTATAAACATACACCAAACTTTTTTAAGTTTATACTAAGATACTCAATATAACAAATAGTTATTTTGTATAGAATTCAAGTTAACTATAGAAATATCAAATGATCAACTTGTTTTAGTGGCTTTTTTAAAATTAGCACTGTTTTTTATTAAAGATATACTATATAATACTCTGATAAACCACTGTCCTTATATTGAAATTATGATGTTTTCATGTATAATATAAAGAGTATGTGAAAATTGAAATATAGAAGGAGTATGATAAATATGCAGATTAAACGATATGAAGGAACCGGACGTATGAGCCGTGCTGTTGTACATAATAATACAATTTATTTATGTGGCCAAACTTGTGGAGATGCTAATGCTGATATTAAGGAACAAACAAAAATTGTATTAGCTAAAGTTGAAGAATTATTAGCTAAATATGATTCAGACAAAAGACATATTTTATCTGTAACAATTTACATTAAAGACATGTCTCTTTTCAAAGATATGAATGAAATTTGGGATGCTTGGGTTGAAGAAGGATTTAAACCAGCTAGAGCTTGTGTTGAGGCAAAAATGGCTAGAGAAGATTTGTTAGTTGAAATGTCTGTAATTGCAGCTGTTAAATAATTTTTTTCAGATACCGAAAAAAATATATATGGCATTTAATAAGGAGATGACTAGAAGTCATCTCCTTTTCTATATAATACTTCAAATATTTTTAAATAAAAAAACACTAAACCTTAAAGGGTAAAAAAATATCCCTTAATGCTTAATGTTCTATACATCTCATCTCTTTCAAATTAGTGTATCTTATAATAGACCAGCTATCACTGATATACAAGCTACTATTACTATTAAACAGAATGCAATACACACTAAGCCCCAAATAAGTTTTCCCATTACTTGTATGCCTCCATATAATTAATAAATATAAACAAATGTATTACTTTTTATATTATATTAATGAAGTCATGAAGTAGTTCATTATATTACTTGAATAATTTCAATCTCATCTTTTAATAGAAACAATGCCCATTTTTTTGATGGTGTTTCATTTTTTTATATCCAAATCTTTCTAAATATTCTGTAACATGATCATTGACAGGCTGGGCGAAAGCTATCAATATTTGTCTATTTATGATATTATATAAGATAGATGGAATTTGTGGTTTAAATCTTTAGGATATACTTAAGTTGTACATTTGTGGATATTATAATGAAATAAGATTTTCGAGAAAAATACATAAACAAGCCGTAATTAATATAGCCCTTTACTTTTGATATTCCAACCAAAGCAAAGGGTTATATCTAATTTAATAAAAAAAAACACCAATGCGCTAAAATAAGTGTTTAGGTGTTCGTTGATTTTTGCAATGACATCGGATTATATGGGAACTAACTATAAAATTTTTAGATAATATCATGAAATTAAATAAGGAGGAATGTAAATGGATTCATTTGTAAATATAGTCAATCAAATTGGTGGATGGATATGGGGTATACCACTCATTGTTTTATTGTTTGGAACTCATCTATTCTTAACTTTTAGACTTAAATTTATTCAACGGTATATATTTAAAGCTATAAAATTATCAGTAACAAAAGATGACTATGGTCGTCAGGAGGGGGATGTAAGCCAATTTAGTGCGTTAACAACAGCACTTGCAGCTACTATTGGAACTGGAAACATAATTGGTGTGGCAACAGCAATTGGTATTGGCGGACCCGGTGCAGTCCTTTGGGTCTGGTTAACAGGTATTTTTGGAATAGCTACAAAATATTCCGAGGCGTTGCTATCTGTTAAGTATCGTGTTAAAACAGAAGATGGTACAATGGCTGGTGGTCCTATGTATGTTTTAGAGCATGGACTTAAGTCAAAATGGGGTGGAGTAGCCTTTGCATTATTTACAAGTATTGCAGCATTTGGTATTGGATGCATGGTACAAGCTAACTCCGTATCTTCAATGGTATATGAAACCTTTAATGTTCCAACTTGGATTACAGGAATTGTAATAGCTGTATTAGTAGCAATTGTTATATTGGGTGGTATAAAGAAAATAGCTAAGGTTTGTGAAATCCTAGTTCCATTCATGGCCATATTCTATATTATTGGACTTCTTATACTTCTTGTAATCGGATATAAAACTGTTGGAAGCACAATAGCGCTAATATTTAGGGATGCCTTCTCACCTCAGGCCGCAACTGGTGGATTTGCTGGAGCAGGAGTTATGATGGCAATGAGATTTGGTATTTCCAGGGGCCTTTTTTCAAATGAATCAGGTCTTGGTAGTGCACCAATAGTTGCAGCTGCTGCACAAACAAGAAACCCAGTTAAGCAAGCATTGGTTTCAGCAACAGGCACCTTTTGGGATACAGTTGTTGTGGCTGCATTGACGGGCATAGTTATTGTAAATTCAGGTTTTTGGCAAAAGGGTCTAGAGGGTGCGGCACTTACTAAAGCAGCATTTTCAGCAATACCTGTTGTAGGACCAATAATGTTAACAATAGGACTTATTACATTTGTGTTTTCAACTATACTTGGTTGGTCATATTATGGAGAAAAATCAATTGAATACTTACTTGGCAAAAAAGCTATTGTGCCATATAGAATATTTTGGATCATATTTATTTATATTGGGTCAGTGTTCTCACTCTCTCTGGTTTGGGGACTCGCAGATATATTTAATGCATTAATGGCAATTCCAAATCTAATTGCCTTACTTATACTAAGTCCTGTAATTGTAAGTGAAACTAAGAAATATTTATGGAATGATAATATAGAAGCAATTGATAGTGAGCCAACAAGAGAAATTGATGAAAATGGAAAAATCATTAATGAAAAGGAAAGAAATCTTCCAATGTAATAGAATCCAAATTATTGGGGAGATATAGTACTACAATGTACTTGTCAATGAAATTTCTACCGGTTCCTCTTTGTTGAAATTTATATAAATTTAAGTAGAGACATCATGATATGCTTTATTCTTAATACCCTTTAATTAAATATAAAAGTACCTACAGCCAACACTTTAAAAAAGTTTTGACTGTAGGTACCTTTTGAATCGTTTCATTTTAGGACATTTCTTTTATTGATTTATTTTTTTCCTTCTAACCATTAATGCTCCGAAACCTGTAAGCATTAATACTCCACCTAATATTAAAAGTGTCATCATATCAAAGGGGCTACCTGTCTTTGGAATAGATGAACTGTTTTGGGATTGATCTATGGATAATATTTGGAAACTACTAAATTTATCAATAGTAATTTCAATTCCAATAGGATCCCCATTTTCATAAACTATAGTCCCGTTCTTTATTTCTTTTGTTCCATCTGTATGTTCAATATAAACTTTTAAGGAATCAAGAAAAGCATTTTTATTTTCTGTAGGTATAGTCATACCTGTAAAGGGAATTACTAGTTTTGTTTTGAAATCAGAATAGTTTGTTTCTATAGTATATTTAGGATGCATGATGATGTCGTAAAATCAGTCAAACCCTCTGTGGTTGACATATACACCTTGTAATTTGTAGCATCAGCAACAAATGGTATCTCTACTCTAGCAGAAATATCATAAGGCGTAACCTTAAATGCTATATTCCCCGTTACATCACCACTCACCGCATTTACAGGCAAATTTGCCCTAGGGAATGTTCCTAGTATAATTGTAACTGCTATCATCATGGCTAGTATTCTTTTTTTTCCATAAACTTTAATCTTTCTCATTTTAAAATCCCCCCCGTTAAATAGATAGTGTTAACACTATCTTTATCTTATTTATATAAATCTTTGCGATATTATCTGTAAACCAAAACCTTATGTAATAATCATATCATAAATAACCAATAAATTTTACCAATGTAAAAATTAGCTAATTTTTTGACAAAATTGGTATTTGAAACTATTTTCTATTTTCACCTAACCTGAAATATTTCGTTCCTTTTCTTTAATGCTTTTTCAAAATGAAACAAGCATTACCAACTGGGTTAAAAATCTTCATGCCAGTGAGTTACTTTCAACCTGTATAGGCTGCACTATAGATAGCCTCGCGGCTCAAAACACTGGAAAACTATTTATAAAACTAGAACCTGCACAGAACATATAAATAATCGTATTCTATATGATTATAGTGATACTGGATCATTTAAAGCAAAAGATAACCGTAGTGGTGCTGAAAATGCGTTACTTAGATTTAAAAAAGAAAATGCTAGATTAGAGATGGAAGATGCAACCACTTATGAAAACATATTTTCGGAATAAATATATAAAAATATAGAGAATTTGGATTAAAATCTCCATATTCTCTATTCATAACTTTCTATAAAAAGGACTTTTTGCTCATTATATATAATTATTCATATCAAAAGCATCATAATACTTTGCAAATTCCTCGGGGAGTAATGGCTTGCTAAAATAATAGCCTTGAATCATATCACATCCCAATTCTTTTAAAACTCCAAACTGTTCCTTTGTTTCAACTCCTTCTGCAATAATCATTCCACCCATTTCATGAATAAATTCAATAATATGTTTAACTAACACCTTAATTTCTACTTCATTTAACCGATCTATAAAATATTTATCTATTTTAATGATATCAAACGAGATTTCTGAAATAGACATAAGTGAATTATAACCTGTCCCAAAATCATCTATTAAAATTTTGTAGCCCTTAGCTCTTAAATCTAATAAAATATCCCTAAGCTTCTTCCCATTATTCAAAAACACTCTTTCTGTTATTTCAATGCCTATAGTGTTGAACGTCAAATTATAACTAATTGAAAAGTCATTTTATTTCTATTATTAGTAGGTGATTTACGTCAGATTACCTCTAAGAAATCAATTTATAAATAAGAAAACATCATTTTATTAGTATAATTTGTTTTAGCCAG
>NZ_JAENWM010000024.1 GCF_016650035.1 Clostridium sp. | reverse complement strand
CATTTCTTCACTTAAAAATGAACGAGTAATGGCAAGTGATATTTTAAAAGGACCTGGTACAGAATTTAAGGGAGATATAAACGAGTTCATAGAATCTGTAAGAAAAGCTCTTTATGCAAGTAAAATATGTGCATATGCACAAGGATTTGAACTTATGAAAGCTGCAGCAGAGGAGTATAGTTGGAATCTTAAATATGGAGAAATTGCTAAAATATTTAGAGGTGGGTGTATTATTCGAGCTCAGTTCCTTAATAAGATAAGCGAAGCTTACGTAAAAGATGCTAGTATTAAAAATCTAATGTTAGACTCATATTTTAAGAATATCCTTCAGAGTTACCAAAAGGACTTACGATACGTAGTATCCACAGCTGTGAATTTAGGTGTTCCAGCGCAGGGGTTATCTAGTGCAATAATGTATTATGACAGCTATAGAAGTGAGAAACTTCCAGCAAACTTACTGCAAGCACAAAGAGATTATTTTGGTGCTCACACATTTGAGAGAACTGACAAAGAGGGAATATTTCATCATGAATGGGTAACTAAATAAAACAGTGCCACCCACGTGGCAAGTGGCATGTGGGTGGCACCATTTAAATTTTCTCTAATATGTTTAATCTAATCTAAGTCTCTGTCCACACTATGAATTGCTTCTTATCATTGTATAAAGACTTATATCCAAGGTTTAAAGACAAGAAGACTGTAATACAAACAGAAGTACAAATTGCAATCATAATGGCTATTTGGTACATAATTGCAGTGGTAGGTAGTGTTCCTGATAATATTTGCCCTGTCATCATTCCTGGTAAAAAGATTATACCCATTCCAAGCATGGAATTTATGGTGGGAATTAAGGCGGTTTGTAGTGCGTTATTTGCAAAAGGTTGCAAAATATCTTTAGGTTCCACTCCTAAATTTAGTAGTGTACTAATTTTACTTTTTTCTTTGCTTAAATCATCCATAAAGGTTTTTATTGCAATGTTTACTCCGGTCATAGCATTACCTATAATCATTCCAGCCAGTGGAATAGTGTATTGAGGATTGAATATGGATTTATTAACAACTACAGTGACAAAAAAAACTAAAACGAAGAGACCTGAGAAGGTCAAAGAAGATCCAATTGCGATTTTAAACTTTAGGTTTAAGTCTTTTTTGCTTTTAATTACTCTATGAATAGAAAATATTAGCATAAGTATTAAAAATATTATTGTAAATATAGGTTTTGGATTACTAAATACATATTGGAGTATATAACCTACCATTATAAGCTGAACTGACATCCTTATACTTGCAATTAAAAGAAGCTTTGTTTGATTAACCTTTGATTTTTTCATTATTATAAGTACTATAATTAATAGTAAATAAATAAGCGAAAACTTAAAAATATTTAGTGTAACTGCTCCTTGCATATCTAAAACTCCTTAATTATTTCAATTTTATTTTCACAGAATTCTTCCACAATATTTTTATCGTGGCTTACAATTACAACATCGATATTTTTATCTTTGCAGAAGTTTATTATATTCCTCATAACTTTGTGGCTGTTTTTTTCATCTAATGCTGAAGTTGGCTCGTCCAGTAATATAACTTTTGGGCATAATGATAGAAAAATAGCTATATAAACTCTTTGACGTTCGCCACTAGAAAGAGTAGAGGCACTTTGGTCTAGAGGCACATTTACACAGCAAAGCTGAGTAATGTAACTTATATAATCACTATTAGGCATGGGTAATTCTCTTAACGCATAAAACTTTTTAAAATTATCTAAAATGCTCTCATCAAAGAGGAAAGGATCTGCAGAAACTAGACTGACCTCACGTCTTAGAGAAATAGGATCATATTCACTAAGAGCTGTACCATTATATAATAATTCGCCAGAAACTGGATTTATGGACTTATTTAATAACTTTAAAAAAGTGCTTTTACCACAGCCACTTTCTCCAACAATAAAATTAATCTTGCCTTGTTTAATTTTTATGTTATCATAACTTAAATTGGCTTTGTAAGTAAGATAACTTGCCTTAAATAATAATTTATTCATATTATATTTTCCTTCTTTTTATATATTTTGAATATGTATTTTCAATAGGCTTATTATAGCATATTATAGTGTGCTATAATTTATCTATAACTTATGGTAAAATAAGATAATTAAATAAAAGAAAGAAGGTTTTACTTATGGAAAAAATAACTCCTAATAGAGAACAGGCTTTTGAGTTGTTAAAAAAGTACAATAAGACTGACAGTTTGATAAAACATGGACTATCGGTTGAGGCAGTTATGAGACATTTTGCCAAGCTAAATAGTGAAGATGTAGAGAAATGGGGTATAGTTGGGCTTCTTCATGATTTAGATTATGAAAAGTATCCCAGTGAACATTGTGATAAAGCAAAGGAGATATTAGAGGCAGAGGGCTACCCAGAGGAATACATACATGCAGTGATGAGCCACGGATGGGGAATGTGTACGGATGTAGAACCAACACATAAAATGGAGAACATCTTGTATACAATTGATGAACTTACTGGGCTTATAACAGCAAATGCGCTTATGAGACCAAGCAAGAGCATATTGGATTTAGAAGTAAAGTCAGTTAAAAAGAAATTTAATCAGAGAAGTTTTGCAGCAGGTGTTAATAGAGATATTGTTCTTTTAGGGTCAGAAAGAATGGGAATGGATATAAGTAATATACTTTCTGAAACAATAAAGGGTATGCGTAGTGTTGCAGAGGAAATCGGATTAAAAGGAGAACTTTAAGTGCCATCCAATTGGCAAGTGCATGCCACTTGCCAATTGGGTGGCACCTTTTAATTAAAACTTGTTGGAATTTATCAAATAAGATATACTATATTCGAGCAATATTTACATAAACTAATGATTTTAAAAACCTACACATTAAGGGAGTTTTTTTTATGAAAATTACTTTTAGATGGAAATTATTTTTATATTTTGTAGTAGTTGTATTATTTACTACTATTACTATAGCAGTAATAACTCATAAACATATATATACTACGTTAAAGAATGATATGTATTCTGATACGGAAAGGCAAATGGAGCAAGTAGATAATACTTTTTCCAATATGTTCAAACAAATAAAAGATAATAATAGTTATTTATCATCTTCTGAGGAGATAAAAAAAGCTGACGAATCAATACTGGCATTGTTTAACATGTCCAAAAATGAATCGGCTAAAAAATACTCAAAACAAATACCTGGCATAGAAAGCAACATTTATAAAAAATTTGAAAACTATGGGGCAACTCATAGTGATGCTGAATACGTTTATCTTGGAACAAAGTGGGGAGGTTTTATCCGGTGGCCAGATGGGCCAGATGTTACTAGCTATGACCCTAGAGTAAGACCGTGGTATACGGGTGCTTTAGCTAAACCAGATGAGGTAGTAATCTCCGAACCATATATTTCTTCTGATGAAAATAAGTCATTAATAATAAGTGCTTCATCAACTATCAAAGATGAATATGGAAGTGTTATAGGAGTAATGGGACTTGATGTAAGTTTAGAAAAATTATCTAATATAATAAGTAATATTAAAATGAGAGATACAGGTTATGCTTTTCTTTTTTCAAAAGATGGTACAATTCTTGCTCACCCAAATTCTAACTTGAATTTTAAGAATATAGAGTATGCTATTAAAGATTATGATAAGATTCTTACTGAGAGTAACGCAGTGTTTGAAACAGTTATTGATGGTAGTGAGGTATTAGTTAATGTATATTCTTCACCTACCACAGGCTGGAAAATTGCAGCAGTTGTACCCAAAAGTGAGCTTATTTCCTGGGTAAATAAAACTGATGTTTATATAGCTATAGTAACCTTTGTAGTTTTATTAGTTAGTATATTTCTTACATCTATTATGACAAAACACATAACAAAGCCAATTACACAGTTAACATCTCTAATGCGAGAAGTTGAAAATGGTGATTATGAAGTTAGAGCTAAAGACATTCACACTAATGATGAATTTGGAGAATTAGGGGCTAGATTTAATGTGATGATAAAAAGAATTAGTTCTACCTATGAGGAACTATCAGCAGTACACGAAGAATTAACAGCAACAGAGGAAGAGCTCAGAGCTCAGTATGAAGAACTTCAACATAATGAAGAAGCATTAACAATTAGCGATGAAAGATATCAACTTGCTTTAGATGGTTCAAATGATGCAATTTGGGAATTTGATATAAAATTAGACGTTTTTTTCGCCTCTGACAAAATATTTGAAATTACGGGTTATAAACCAACTGAAAATTTTAGTACAAAAGCTTTTATTAAAAACTTTGTTCACTTAGAAGATAGGGTTGCAGTTCTAAATGATTTAAAAAAGCATATTAACAATATAACTCCTATTTATAAATCTGAATTTAGAATTAAAATAAATGATGGTACCTATATATGGGTATCCAATCGAGGCAAGGCAATAAGAGACTCAGATGGTAAAGCAGTTAAGATTGCAGGTTCTATTACAGATATTACAGATAGAAAAAACGCAGAAGAGAAAATTAAGTTTATGGCTTATTATGATGATCTTACAAAGCTTCCCAATAGAACTTTTTTCATGGATAAACTAAAAGAACAATTGAAAACTGCAAAGCTCCAAAATTCAAAGGGAGCTGTATTTTTTATAGATTTAGACAATTTTAAAAATATCAATGATACTATGGGGCATGATTATGGGGACAAACTATTAGTATTTCTAGCAAAGAAAATGGAAATCTTAATAAATGAAAAAGATACTATATGTAGACTAGGGGGAGATGAATTTATACTTCTTCATCCGTGTAATGAAAAAGATGAAGTAGAATCTTACGCAAAAGCATTATTAGCTTTATTTAATAGGTCTTTTGAAATTGATAATAAACAAATGTATATTACAGCAAGTATTGGGGTGGCGCTTTATCCAAAGGATGGAAATGACACAAGTACTATTTTGAAAAATGCTGATTCAGCCATGTATAAAGCAAAAGAATTAGGTAAGAATCAATTTGCCAGGTTTGATGAAGAAATGTATCTGAAATTAGAAAGAAAAACATGTATTGATAGAATACTTCGAAATGCAATTGAAAATAATGAGCTAAGTATCCATTACCAGCCTCAGTTTGATACAAAGACAAATGAGATATTTGGGTTTGAAGCTCTACTCAGATTAAATAGTGTGGAGCTGGGTTTTGTATCTCCTGTAGAATTTATCCCTATAGCAGAAGAATCAGGGTATATTATGCAAATGGACAGATGGGTACTCAATGAAGCTTGCCGGAAAAGCGTCGAATGGCTTCATGCAGGCTATAAATTCAAGAGTATAAGTATCAATGTTTCGACAGTGGACATGCATCAGATAGATTTTTTAGAAACTGTTAAAGGTGTTTTTGAAAATACAGGGATTAATCCAAATATTGTTGAACTTGAAATTACTGAAACAGTGCTTATGGAGTCGCTTGAAGCTAATGTAAAGATACTAAAAGAACTGATGAATATGGGTGTAAGGGTTGCACTAGATGATTTTGGTACTGGTTATTCTTCACTTAATTATCTAATGAAAATTCCAATCTCTACTTTAAAGATTGATAAATCCTTTATAGATGATATAACTTCAAATATACAAAATAAATCACTAATTGAAAATATAATTCGAATGGCTCATGGTATGGACTTAAAAGTTGTTGCAGAAGGGGTAGAGACTGAGCATCAGCTCTCAATACTTAAAGAAAATGAATGTGACTATATACAAGGATATTACTATAGTAAACCGCTGTCTGTCATGGATGCTGAAAAATTATTATTAAAAAGTTGTTAAAAGAGATTAAGATTGTGAACGAATAAAAAGCTTCGGAAAATTTTCCGAAGCTTTTTCATTAAAGTAATTTGTTTTTATACAACTCCCATAGATGCAAATAGAATAGATACTGCTACAGCTATAAGGGGAATAACAAGTGTAACCATGCCTATATCAGCATATGATTGTTTATGATTTAGACCTGTTATACCTAATAAAGTTATTACGGCACCATTATGTGGAAGTGTATCAAGTCCGCCGCATGCCATTGCAGCTATTCTATGAAGTACTTGTGGATTTATTCCCAGGACTTGAGCCTTTTGCAAATAAGTTTCACCTAATATCCCAAGAGCGATACTCATACCACCTGATGCTGAACCTGTTATACCTGCAAGAATACTAGTGGATGCTGCTAGTGAAATAAGAGGTGTTCCTGGTATAGCAAGTATCCCGGCTTGAAGAACAGCAAATGCTGCAAGTGTTTTAATAACATTTCCATAACCAACTTCTGATGCAGTATTTGCAATTGCAAGTAGTGAACCTAAAGCTCCTTTATTAAGTGTGTCCTTAACACTGTCAAAATTTTTCCAAAATAGAATTACACTAACAATTATAGAAACAACTAATGATGCAATTAAACTCCATATACCTATTACTGCGGATGGACTAATGTTTCCGAAATCTTTTAAGTATGAACCATCCATATTAGCAAAAACATTTTTACCTAGAATATAGTTAACAATTAGTACTAAAAGTATTGGTACTATGGATGCTGTGAATTTAGGTAATTTAGATTGATCTACTAATTTGATATTTTCACCTTTATGATCACCATATCCTTCACCAGCTGCCTTAGCTTTGTTTGATCTTCTTGTAAGCCAGAACATACCGCCACCGAACATTACCGATGCACCTATAAGTCCTATTATTGGCGCTGCATATACAGTTGTTCCAAAGAACGGCATTGGAATAGCATTTTGTATTTGTGGGGTTCCTGGTAGTGCCGTCATAGTAAATGTAAATGCACCAAGTGCAATAGATGCAGGCAATAATCTTTTTGGAATATCAGCATCTCTAAATAGTGCAGCTGCGATAGGGTATACTGCAAATGCAACTACAAATAATGAAACTCCACCATATGTTAATATTGCACAAGATAAAACTACAGCAAGTATTGCTTTGTTTTTCCCAAGTTTACTACTAATAGCATAAGCTATAGATTTAGCAGCTCCCGAGTCATCCATTATTTTACCAAATATTGCTCCTAGTAAGAATACTGGGAAATATGCCTTAACATATCCTGCAAAATTCACCATGAAAACTTCAGTATAGTTAGCTAATATATGGGATTGACCAGTTTGAAACAAAACAGCTAAAATAGCTAAAACTGGAGCTAAGATAAGAACAGAAATTCCTTTGTAAGCCAAAAACATTAATAGTGCTAAAGAAATAATAATACCTATAATTCCTAACATGATAAGTCCTCCTTATGTTTATTATATTAGTTTTAAATTCCTATGTTATATTGTGAGTAGCATTTTTTCTGGTTTGAATATTCGTTCGTCCATAATTTTTAAATCAGGACTGATTATTGGTTCAAAATCCATTTGGTCTAGAACATCCTTTTGAAGATCCACACCTGGAGCAATTTCGGTTAATATAAGACCTTTATCGCTAAGTTCAAATACCGCTCTTTCTGTAATATATAAAACTTCCTGTTTGATATCTTTTGCATATTCTCCACTAAAGGTTATTTGTTCTACATTATTAATAAACTTCTTCAGTTTACCTTCACTTATTATGTTTAACTTACCATCACTAATAGATAGTTGCAATTTGCTGGCAGTAAAGGTTCCACAGAAGATAACCTTTTTGGCGTTTTGTGTAATATTTATGAATCCACCTGCACCTGCTATTCTTGTACCAAATTTACTGACATTGATATTACCTACTTTGTCGCATTGAGCAAGTCCTAGATAAGCTACATCAAGTCCGCCACCATCATAAAAATCAAACTGATAGGGTTGATCAATTATTGCTTCAGCATTTATTGCAGCACCAAAACTCAATCCACCTGCAGGAATACCTCCTATAGGGCCTGGTTCTACAGTAAGCATTAATCCATCAATATTTTCTTCGTTTGCTACAATTGCAACACCTTCAGGCATACCAATACCTAAATTGATAATTGCACTTGGAACAAGCTCCATAGCAGCTCTTCTTGAAATAACTTTTCGTTCATCAAGTTCAAGAGGTTTTACTGAGTTTACGGGAATTTTTATATCGCCTACATAACTAGGGTTAAATGCTTCGCTAAAAGTCATCATATGGTTTTTCATATCGGCAACTTCAACTATTGTATCTACATATATGCCAGGTATTTTAACCATTCTTGCGTCAAGTGTTCCGGCTTTAACAACCTTCTCTACTTGTATTATTACCTTACCACCAGAATTATATACAGCTTGAGCCATAGATAATACTTCTAATGTTCCCGCTTCTTTTTCCATGGTTACGTTTCCATTTTCATCAGCATAAGTTCCGCGAATAAATGCGATATCAATAGGAAAGTATTTGTAGATTAAATATTCTTCGCCTAAAATGTCGATTACTTCGATGATATCTTCTGTAGTAACCGAATTTAACTTTCCACCTTCAACCCTTGGATCTACGAAGGTTTTCAAACCAACTTTGGTTATGTTGCCAGCTCTTTTTGCGGCTATATCTCTGTATAGTTGAGATATGGCGCCTTGTGGTAAACAGTAAGCTTCAATAAGATTTTCCATTGCAAGTTTTTGTATCTTAGGGACTAGATTCCAATGTCCCCCTATAACACGTTTAAGAAGACCTTCGTGTCCAAGATGATTTAAACCTCTTTCCTTACCATCACCTTGTCCTGCGGCATAAACTAAAGTTAAGTTTCTAGGCTCGCTAGTTTCAGTAAACCTATTTTCAAGAGCTATTTCTAATTCTTCAGGAACGGCATTTCCTACAAATCCTGATGTTGCAATACAATTACCAGAGTCGATTCGTTTTACAGCTTCAGCTGCGGTTAGAAACTTTACCAATGGTATTCCTCCTTTCGATTGGTGTACACTTATTAGTATTAGCAAATTACATGCCAATATTCAAAATAATAAAATGAAGAAGAAAATTTTAAATAAAGCATGGAATTACCTTAAAGTTTTCAATTTAGATTATATTCTTAAATTCAGAAAAAAAGATAAGTGTAAACAATATGAACAGTATTGTTTACACTTATCTTTAAACGGTTACATTAAACGTATAGTCTACAACAGTCCAGAAGAACTTAAAGAAAAATGTTCACAATATGGACAGTGTACATATTGTGAACATTTTATAAATTATAAATTGTAAATTTTTAATTTTTCATACAGACTGGTTCTACTTATATCAAGTTTTTTTGCTACTCTTAATTTATTACCGTTAAATTCCTCCATGGCCGACTTTATTGCTTTTTTTTCTAGAACCTTATTCATGCTCTTTAATGTACCATTAATATTAATAGGAACTATTTTTAAATTGCCAATAGGGGGATTAGTTAATAGTCCCTCTGTTATAAAGAAGGGAAGATGGCTAGTTTCAATAATTGCCTGTTTATCAACAAGATTTAAAGCCCTTTCTATTAAATTTTCCAGCTCTCTGATATTTCCCGGCCAGTCGTATAATGATAGTGCCAGTAGTGCTTCATCCGAAATATCAGTTACGTGGCTTTCCATTTCAGATGATATTTTTTTCATTAGATACTTTGCAAGTAGGGGTATATCATCTCTTCTATCTCGAAGAGACGGGATTTTAATATTTATAACATTTAGTCTGTAATAGAGGTCTTCTCTAAAAGTGTTTTCATTAATCATTTCCTTAAGATTCCTATTAGTAGCTGCTATTATTCTTACGTCTATTTTCTGACTCTTTATAGCGCCTATTCTTTCAATTTCTCTTTCTTGTATAACTCTGAGAAGCTTTACTTGCATTGGAAGAGGGAGGTCACCAATTTCATCTAAGAATATAGTGCTTTTATTAGCAAGCTCAAACTTTCCAGGTTTACCACCTTTTTTAGCTCCAGTAAAAGCCCCGGCTTCATAGCCGAAAAGCTCTGATTCAAAGAGTTCTGAAGGTATAGAACCACAATTTATTTTGATTATTGGGTACTGGCGTCGATCACTTTGATTATGAATAGCATGGGCAAAAAGTTCTTTTCCTGTTCCACTTTCACCAAGAAGTAGCACATTAGATTTTGATGAACTAACTTTTATTGCTAGATCCTTGATTTTCATTATTGCAGGGCTTTCGCCTACTATATTATCAAATGTGAAATTTCCACCCAAAGCCTTTTGAAGTTCTTTCTTATAAAAGTCAAGTTGTTTTTCCATATGCTGTACACCTTTAATATATGAGTCCAATTCACTTAAATCTCTGAATATAACAGACCCAACGGCACCGATTAGCTTATTATCAATATATAGTGGAATTCTATCAGCAATCATCATGTTGCCTTTAATTTCTTGAATAGAACCGATTTCCTTTTGCTCAGTTTTAGCCACTATATGCATCCTAGTATTTTCAATTATTTCTGTCACGTGCATTCCAACAGCATATTCCTGAGTAACCCCTACAAATTTACAATAACTTTTTGTCATCATTATTATGTAGCCTTCGGGATCCACAACAACCATCCAGTTATACAATTTATCAAATATCTTTTTATATAAATTAAACATAAATTTTAATTCAGGAGTGAATTCAGCTATATCATTGTGTTCGTCGTTGAAAAAGTTTAGTTTTAAATATTCATCTTTTTTGATATTTGACACACCTTCACATCCTTTTTATAATTCAGAATTCTTAGAATAAACTGTATTAATATCTTCATGATACTATTAAATGAAAGAAATTAAAAGATAATAATAAAAAAAGGACCCCAAGGGATCCTTTAATTTATGTTAAATTTTTAATTTTGAAATAATTTACCTTTTAACTATAACAGTGGTGCCCATTCCACCACCGATGCAAAGTGTTGCAAGGCCTAGTTTGGAATCTCTTTTCTTCATTTCATAAAGAAGTGTAACCAAAATTCTGGCTCCTGATGCGCCTACAGGATGGCCTAAAGCTATGGCACCGCCATTAACATTAACTTTTTTCATATCCCACTTAAGATCTTTTCCAACTGCCAATGACTGTGCTGCAAAAGCTTCATTAGCTTCAATAAGGTCCATATCATCGATAGTAAGGTTAGCCATTTTCAATGCTTTTAGTGATGCTGGAACTGGTCCTATACCCATTAATGAAGGATCAACTCCGGCACTTGCAAAGGAAACCAAAGTTGCAAGTGGGGTTATTCCCATTTCATCGGCTTTTTCCTTTGACATAAGAACAAGTGCAGCTGCACCATCATTGATACCTGAAGCATTTGCAGCTGTTACAGTACCATCTTTTTTGAAAGCTGGTCTAACCTTGCTAACGCTTGCTAAAGTTACTCCAGCTTTAGGAAATTCATCCCTATCGATTACTTTTGGATCTCCCTTTCTTTGAGGAATAACAACAGGAACTATCTCATCTTTAAATTTACCTTCATTCATAGCTATTTCTGCCTTATTCTGGCTCAAGACTGCAAATTCATCCTGCTCTTCTCTTGTTATTGAATACTTTTCAGCAATATTTTCAGCTGTAATTCCCATATGATAATCATTGAATACATCCGTTAATGCGTCATAAACCACAGAGTCTACAACAGTGTCATTTCCAAGTCTAATACCGAATCTTGAATTATTTAAAAGGTAAGGAGACCTGCTCATGCTTTCTGTTCCACCAACAACAACTATATCATTTTCGCCGGTCATTATTGTTTGTGCCCCAATATTCACTGTCTTCATACCAGAACCGCAAAGCATGTTAATTGTTACTGCTGGAACAGTGAATGGAATACCTGCCTTCATTGCTACCTGTCTTGCAACACCTTGTCCAAGACCTGCCTGGAGGATACATCCAAAATAAACATCATCAACTTGATCGGGTTTAACATTAGCACGAACTAATGCTTCTTTAACTGCGGTTACTCCAAGATCAACTGCAGATATGTCTTTAAATTGTCCGCCGTAACTTCCTATTGCTGTTCTAACTGCACTTACAATAACTACTTCTTTCATTCTATACCTCCTATATATTCTTTATACGAATAATAGAGCAATTATCATGCCAACTATTAAAAATAAGTCTGTTTAAATTATTCCTCTTATGGGATATAATATTAATATGTTAATTTGAAATAGGAAGGGATGAAAAGAGAATGGAGCAAAAAACTCGTTCGAATAACAAATATCCAATACTTGAAATAAATTTAAATAAGGTACATGAAAATATTAAATATATGGTTGACTTATGCAAATCACAGGGAATAAGTGTGGCAGGGGTAGTCAAGGGATTCAATGGAATACCAGAGATTGTAGAACAATTTGTGAGAGCTGGATGTAGCTATATAGCGAGTTCAAGAATGGATCAAATAATTAAGCTAGCGGAATATGGGATTGATAAACCATTTATGATGATTAGAATTCCAATGTTTTGTGAAATAGAAGACTTGGTGAAATTTGCTTCTATTAGTCTAAATTCTGAACTGGAAACATTGAATAGAATAGAAAGTGAATGTGAAATGCAAGGTAAAACACATAAGGTGGTTTTAATGCTTGACTTGGGAGATTTAAGAGAAGGAGTTATGGATGAGGAAGAATTTATAAGATTAGCAGTATATGTGGAAAATAATCTTAAAAATGTTGAGTTATATGGAGTAGGGACCAATTTAGGTTGTTATGGTTCAATAAAACCTACAGAGGATAATCTAGGAAGACTTTGCGCTATTGCAGAAATAATTGAAAGTAAAATAAAGAGAAAACTGGACATGATTTCGGGAGGAGCCACAAGCTCATTACCACTAGTAATAGATGGGGAAATGCCTAAAAGAGTAAACAACTTAAGAATAGGTGAAGGAGCACTATTAGCACAGGATTTAGAAGTATATTGGGGATATGATATGAAACATATGCATAAGGATACTTTTGTGCTAAAAGCGCAGGTTGTGGAAATAAAGAATAAACCTACTCATCCTATTGGAAAAATATTTATCGATGCTTTTGGAAATACACCATCATACGCGGATAGTGGAACAAGGAAAAGAGCACTACTTGCCATTGGAAAACAGGATTTTGGATCACATGATAAGCTAATTCCACAAAAACAAGGTGTTAAAATTGTGGGCAGTAGTTCAGATCACTTAATTATAGATATTGAGGATTGCACCAATGAAACTAAGCTTGGGGAAATACTTGATTTTTTAATGTACTATCCACCAATGATGTATTTAACAGCGTATTCAGGTATAACAAAAATTTTTAAATAAAATTATGCGAGGAGAAAATTAATTATGCAAACCAGATTTGATAAAAAATATCTTAAACTTGTCTTATATGCTACCCTTTCAGCAACTTTAGTTTTTATTAGTTATAACGTAGTCTTTCATTTTGGAGAGCTTCTGCGTGGTGTATATAGTGGGATAGGAACTTTACTTTCAATAATTTCACCTCTTATTATCGGCATTATAATTGCTTATTTGCTATATCCATTATCAAAGTTTTTAAATGCAGTTCTTGTTGATCGTCTAAAAGTTAAATATAAGCCTCATTTATTAAGTATTATACTAACATATATAGTAGTGATTTTTTTATTCGTTTTACTTATTTATAGTATTTATGCAATGATTGGCGGGCAAATTAGCGACAATAAAACACTCTCAGCTATGTTTACTACTATCGGTGCTTATGTAAAGCGTTATAGTGAATTATTTGATTACATTAATATAAAGATTACGGAAAGTGGACTTTCAGGGGACGTAAAAGGGTATTTATCAAAAGCTATAGGCCAGATATCACCTTATTTATCAGTTTCTATAGATAGTATAATCAAATTATTTACGGGACTCGGAAGCAGCATTTTAAATAGTTTTATTGGAATATTTATTTCTTTCTATTTATTAAAGGATTATGAGTATTTTAAAAAGTTATATATGAGTTCCATGAGAATTATAATGAAGGAAGACAAATTAAAGAAGCTTAATAAAACTGCCTTTGAAATTAATGACATTATGTCGAAGTTTATAAGAGGTCAACTACTTGTTGGTTTAATAATTGGACTAATTAGTAGTATTGGACTCACCATTATGGGCCTTGATTTTGCTTTTCTTATTGGTTTTACTGCAGGGATAGCTAATGTTATACCTTATGTTGGCCCAATAATTGGTTGTATTCCAGCAATTATTATTGGTCTACTTAGTCCAAATCCTATGATGGCTCTTTGGGCAGTGCTTCTACTTCTTGCTGTTCAACAGCTTGATGGTGCAGTTATATCACCAAAAATTGTAGGGAATAGTATGGGGCTTAATCCGATATTTGTAATTATGGCCATAACCATTGGTGGCACATTAGCAGGAATACTAGGAATGCTCATATCTGTGCCTATTGCGGGGATAATAAAACTTTTCTTAACAAAGCTTATAATAAAGCACCAGCAACAAGATAGCACCGAAGTCTAATGGAGGGAGTAATTTTACAAACAAAGAAGGGATATTTGTAAATGTGTAGAATGTTATAATAGAGTATTTTATTTTGAATAAGTGGATAATATAATTAATGTAAAATAGACTAAGTGTAAAGGAGAAAAAGATGGAGAAGGATAAAAAAATTGCAGTACTTATTGATGCTGACAATGTATCTGATAAATATATAAAATTTATAATTGATGAGATTTCTAATCATGGAACGCCTACATATAAAAGAATATATGGAGATTGGACAAAGCCTCAATTATCGTCATGGAAGAGTGTATTACTTAATTATTCTATTAGTCCAATACAGCAATATAGCTATACTACCGGTAAAAATTCAACGGATGCAGCACTTATAATTGATGCCATGGATATATTATATTCTAATAATGTGGATGGGTTTTGCATTGTGTCTAGTGACAGTGATTTTACTAAACTTGCAGCTCGCCTTCGTGAAGCTGGTATGTATGTTATTGGAATGGGAGAAAGAAAAACTCCTACACCTTTCATCGCAGCTTGTGAGAAATTCAAATATCTTGAAGTTTTAGCTTCAATGGCAACAAAACATGATGCGACTGTTTATGTTAAAGGAGCACCAATACAAGAAGATACAAAACTTAGCATGACAAGTTCACATAAATTAGCGGAAGCTATTAAAACTATTATAACTGAAATATCAGATGAAGACGGTTGGGCATTTTTAGGAGAATTAGGAAGCACTCTTAATAAGAGGTATCCAGATTTCGATACTAGAAATTATGGATATACAAAGCTTACGCCTTTTGTAGCATCTCTAAATCAATTTGAGATTAGATCAACAAAAACTAGTAATCCAAGTATAAGTCTTAAATATATTAGGAATAAGGAATAATATTTTTTGAGACACTATAGTTGAAATATACATTATCCATATAATATAAATATAAAACTCAAGTAAAAAGACCATGGAAAGCTAAAATTGCTTTTCACTGGTCTTTTTATAAAGAATATTATTTTCTCTAACTAAGGAGGTGTAATTATAAATGAATAAAAAAATGCCAGTGTTATTTATTGGACATGGTAGTCCTATGAATGCAATTTTGAACAATTCATATACGGAAGCTATTTGTAAATCAGTAGAAAATATACCAAAGCCACAAGCAATTTTAGTTATTTCAGCCCACTGGGAAACCGAAGGTACCTTAATTACGGCATCTAATGCACCTGAACAAATCTATGATTTTTATGGGTTTCCTCAGGAACTCTATGATGTGAAATATAATCCGACAGGCTCCCAAAAGTATGCTGAAATGGTTGCAAGAGAACTTGCGGATTCGAATGTTATGCTAACTGAAAAATGGGGGCTAGACCATGGTGCATGGTCTGTACTAACTCATATGTACCCTAAAGCCGATATCCCGGTATTTCAAATGAGTTTAAATATATTGGGTGATGAGAAATATCATTATAACCTTGGAAGAAAACTATCTGTGCTCCGAGATAAGGGGATTCTAATAATAGGGAGCGGAGACATAGTTCATAACTTAAGAATGATGAATTATGAGATGGATGCAGAGCCCTTTGAATGGGCATCTGAATTTGATAACTATATTTCAGAAGCTATAGTGGATAAGATGCATGATAATATTATTTCCTATGAAAAACTAAGTAAAAGCTCTGAATTATCTGTGCCTACCAAAGAACATTATTTACCTTTGCTTTATATAGCTGGACTTCAAGAAGAATCAGATGAAGTTAATTTTATATATAAAGGAATACAACATAGTTCAATGTCTATGACCAGTATAAAAATAGGTTGATTTAAAAACAATATATCTATAAAAAAAGGAAAAGCTGTGAAGAGTTACTTCACAGCTTTTATATTAAATTATAATCACCTTTTTTAAAACTTGCATATTATATTGTGTAACAAATATTTTACGGAGGTCTAAATTGAAAAAGGATGAAATGAAAAATAAATTATCCGATAACCAATCAATGAGTAATTGCATACCACAAGAAACAGTAATTGAAAATGTTAGATTGGCTGCTGCATATGTTCCATTTCAAAATATATGTGCTCTTTTTACACCAGTTGATGCACTCATGAGAGGAACTGCTTTCCCAGAACTCTTCAGTCCCTACAAAGGTGAGAACAAAAAAAGTAGACCATGTCAAATGGAAACAAGTAATAAGGAGCGAATCTAATGAAAAAGGAAATGAATGGACTGGAAATGGAAATGTTAAAACAGATTAGTGCTACAAGATTTATGATGGTAGATTTAGCATTGTTCCTTAATACTCATCCAATGGAGAGAGAAACTATTGTAGAGTATAATCATTATGTCATGCAATGGAGAGAATTAAAAGAAAATTATGAGAAGAAATTCGGGATGTTAACTCAACTTGACTCCTTAAGCCCATACCCATGGCAATGGAAAGAAGAACCATGGCCTTGGGAAAATGAAGCTAATTTTATGTTTGAAAAGGAGGAAGTATAATTTATGTGGACATACGATAAATTCTTAGAATATCCGGTGAAAATTATAACTCCTAATCCAGAAATGGCAAAAATTATTATAACTCAATATGGTGGACCAGATGGCGAGCTAGGTGCATCATTAAGGTACTTAAGTCAGCGATTTTCTATGATTACACCCCAAGCTATAGCAACATGCAATGATATAGGCACGGAAGAATTGGCTCATTTAGAAATGGTTGGTACTATGGTTAGGCAGTTAATGAAATGTGCAACTCTTGAGGAAATTAAAAAGGGCGGAATGAGTGGCTACTATGCTGACCATGGTAGAGGAATATACCCTGTAGACGCATCAGGTGTTCCATTTTCAGCTGTAGGTTTTCAATCTAAAGGAGATCCAATTGTAGATCTTACTGAGAATTTAGCTGCAGAACAGAAGGCAAGGGCTACCTATGAATATCTAATTAATATGGCTGATGACCCAGATGTAATAGAACCTTTAAAGTTTCTACGTGAAAGAGAAGTTGTTCATTATCAAAGATTCGGTGAAGCGCTTAGAATTGTTCAGGATCATCTACAACAACCACATTTATTTATAATGCGTTAACTTTATTCTATAAAATAATAAAAAACTTAGTTTACCTGAAAACAAAGGAAAAGCTGTGAAGAGTTACTTCACAGCTTTTATATTAAAGTAAAGGGGGACTTTGCTTTAATGATTAATTAACCTATAATTAACCTATAATTAAATTATAACATAAAAATGTGACAATTTAATGAATAAAATGTGTAGAAAATGTAAATATTAAAAAAAAACAGTTTTTATGGCGAAAAATATAAAGAAATATAAATTTTTTTGAATATAATTTATTGTAAACAATAAAAACATATAGAATAATATATTTAGATGAGAATTTTTAAGGAGTAATTTTATGCCAAATAAATATAACAGAGTAGCAGCTGCAAATTATTCTATCAAATATGCGCTTGTGCCAAACAATGAATATAAGTATTATAAATCTATAGATGAGGGGGGGGGAGACTGTACGAACTTTGTCTCTCAGTGTTTAAATGCAGGGGGAGCACCCATGGATTATAATAAATATAGACCTTGGTGGTATGACATGAAATCGGGTAGAGCTTCAATATGCTGGGCTGTTGCTCATTCCCTATACTGGTATTTAAAAACAAACCAAAACATAAATAGAATTAAAGGGCGAGAAGTAGAAGATATAAGAGACCTTGAAATTGGAGATTTAATATTTTACGAAAATTATAATAATATTATTTTTCATTCTGCAATGGTAACTTCGTTTGTAGAAATTTATGGTAATAGAGAACCTCGTATATCGCAACATACATTTAATCAACTTAATGCGACTTATAAAAAAAGTTATGATTATAAAAAAGCACATTTTATTAAAATTATATTATGAACCAAATGACATAAAAGGATAGGCTCATTAAATGTGTCTATCCTTTTATTATTATTATTATTATTATTATTATTATTATTATTATTATTTTGTGGTTGTACTCTGAGTAATTTTCATAGCATCTTGAAGCTTTTGATTTATTGTATCAGCTTGCAACTGAGTGATTACTTCGCTAGTAACGAGTTCACTTAATCTATCATTTTTAGGGTTTGCTCTATCTGTTTGTGTTGCGTCATTTGGATTTTGTTTATCAACAGAGCCTGAGCCGGTTGGTTTTTGTTCATCAACAGGTAGTGAGCCACCACCACCTTGCATATTTTCTGTAACTGCTGAAAGAACCTTGTCAGACTGTGCTTGCGTTATAGTTTTTTCTGTAACTAATTCATTAAGCACAGCTGAATAAGCCGTTGTCATTACAGCTGGATCTCGTTGATTTAACTTGGATTTCACACCAGTTGAATCAACTTGGTTAGATGTATTGAAAAACTTAGTATATCCTGCATAACCACCAACAGCAATTACAATTATTACGATACCTATTATTATTGTTTTATTCATTTTACTTTTCACTATTTACCTCCAGTATTCTTATTCGAATCTTAATGCCGCTATTGGATTCAATTTTGATGCTTTATTAGCAGGGTAAATTCCGAAGATTAGTCCTACAAGGACTGAGAATGCGAAAGCACCAATTACTATATTGCTAGAAATTACAATAGATGTTGCAAAGAATGTTTTGCCAATATAGGCCCCGGCATAGCCGAAGAGTACTCCTAAAAGCCCTCCAACACCACTTACAATTGCTGCTTCAATTAAAAACTGTGCTAGTATAGCTCTTCTTTTAGCTCCAATTGCTTTTCTTGTTCCGATTTCCTTAGTTCTTTCAATAACTGAAACAAGCATTATGTTCATAATTCCAATTCCACCAACTAAAAGCGATATAGCTGCAACTCCACTTAACATATTACTCAAACTTTTAGTAGTGGAAGTAGCAGTTTCAAGTAAACTTGTCTGACTTAGCACCCTATAATAAGTATCTGTAGTAGTACTAATGGCTAAATTATTAATGCCATACTTTTTATTTAAGAACATTTTAAGATATGACATGGCTGTATCTATTTTTTCTTGACTTTCAGCTTCAATATAATAGGTATTTATATTAGATTTTTTAAGTATTCTTTGTGCGGTTGATATTGGAAGTATTATTTTGTCATCACTACTGCCAGTAGTTGATGTTCCGGCAGATTTTAGAACCCCCACAATTTTAAACTGAATTCCGTTAACATACATTGTCTCAGAAACAACATTTGTAGTACCAAAAATATTGTTTGCAGTTTCAGTTCCGATTACAAGTACATTATATCTATTTTCAACATCTCTATCAGTTATAAACCTACCAGAACTAATGCTATAACTTTTTATTTCACCGTAACTGGCAGTTGATGCTTCTATTGATGTAGTACTAGATTTACTTCCCGCTTTTACATTTACATCGGCTGATGAAATTTGTGGTGCTACTAATTTTATACCTGGTTTAGATTCAATTTCTTTTAAGTCTTCATCATCAATGGTAGCATCTTGTTTAAGAGAAACTGTTATAAGATTGGTTCCTAAACTGCTTATTTGATCACTAATCTCCTTTTCTGCACCTTGACCCATTCCCACAAGAATAATTACGGAGGATATACCGATGATGATTCCAAGCATTGTAAGAAATGATCGTATTTTGTTCGTCCACACTGAATAAAATGCTATTTTTAATAATTGTGATATTCTCATGTTATCACCTCTTTGTAATTCATTTCATCAGAAGTTATGAGGCCGTCTCTAACTGTAATTATTCGTTTTGCATGTGAAGCTATGTCTCTATCATGAGTAATCATTACAATTGTATTCCCTTCATTATTTAAATCATCTAGCATTTTAAGCACTTCATCTCCAGATTTACTGTCAAGTGCACCAGTTGGTTCATCTGCTAATATGATTTGCGGATTTGTAACTAGAGCCCTAGAAATTGCAACCCTCTGCATTTGTCCACCGGATAATTCTGTTGGTTTGTGTTTTATATGGGTTCCAAGCCCTACAATCTCTAATTGTTTTTTTGCTTTTTCTTTTGCTACTTTATGAGTATATCCCAAATATAAAAGTGGCAATAATACATTATCCAATATACTAAGTTTTGAAATCAAATTATAATTTTGAAAAATAAACCCTATTTTTTTATTTCTTATTTCAGCAAGTTTATTGTCGCTACATTTTGTGTCTACGCCATCTAAGAAGTATTCTCCCGCTGAGGCATTGTCAAGGCACCCAATAATATTCATAAGCGTAGATTTGCCTGCACCTGAGGGCCCAACAATTGCTACATATTCACCTTTAGCTATTGTCAAATTTACATTTTCTATAGCTTTGAAAGTACTATTTCCCATTTTATATACTTTTTCTACATTAGTCATTTCAATCAAGTATTCATTATTTGATATTTCTGGCATACATTACCCTCCTTGTATTGAAAACTATATTATTTAGTAGTTTTACTGCTTGCCTTACCACCACTTGGATTTTGACCACCAGTTGGTCTTTCACCACTGCCTGACCTTTGAAAGCCACCCATACCACCTTGAGTAGTAGTGCTACTACTACTTGAAGCTAACTGAACTAATAATGCTTGTCCCGATGTAACTCCTTTTGTAACTTCAATATAGTCCTCGGTTTCAATGCCTGTTGTAATTTCTACTAATTTACTATCAGATTCTGCTAAAGCAGTGCTATTCTTTTGTTCGCTATTTGTACTTGCAGTATCTTGGACTCTTACAAATTTTTTATCATTAGTCTCAATTAAAGCTTCTGAGGGTATTACGATTGCGTTGTCATTACTTTGTATTGCAATTATTACATTCGCATTCATGCCAAGTCTTATTCCTGTTGGGTCACTAACACTTACAACAACATCGTATGTTGTTATATTATTGTTAGTGACACCTGTCTGTGATACTAACTCAACAGTTCCAGTGTAAGTTTTATCAGGTAATGCATCGAATTTAATAGTGGCTTCCTGTCCAATTTTAACAGATGAAATATCTAACTCATCCACAGCTACATTAACTTTCATTGAACTCATATCTGATACAGTAAGTGAAGACTCACTACCTTGCGTCGTGTTTCCGTTAGCAATACTCATAGCTGTTACAAGTCCACCTATAGGAGATGTTATAGTCATAGCTGCTACTGCATCATTCGCGTCTGAAAGCTCAGCAGTAGCATCCGTGATAGAATAATTATCATCGGATATTTTACTTGTAGCATCAGTTATTGATTTTTGGTCATTTGAGATTTTAGTAGTAGCATCGCTTATTGCTTTTTCATCAACTGCTATTTTGCTTGCAGCATCACTTATGGATTTATCATCAGATGCTGCGTCGGCTGAAACTGCGTTTATTGTGATAGCTTTAGCGGCAATTTCATCAGTTGCAAGTTGTGCCTTTGCTACATTAAGAGCATTTTGATCTGTTACGAGTTGCGCTTTTGCTGCAGTAAGATCACTTTTATCATTTGTAAGTTGTGTTTTTGCCTTTGTCAAATTTCTTGTTGCAGTGGTTGCTGATTTTGTAATATCAGAACTTGAGGAAACAAAAAGTTTTTGATTAGCGGTTACCGTATCTCCAACTTTAACAGTTAAACCTGATATAGTACTATTATTAGTGGATGACAGCGTTGCAGTTGTACCAGCATAAGCTGCTCCTGTGCCTTGAATATTTTATTGTACCCTACGTAACTACCAGTTCCAATTACAATCACAACTATACCTATAATTATTGCTTTAATCATTTTACTTTTCATTATTTACCCCCTGTAAATGTAATGTTTATGTTGCTCACTTTGATTTTATAAAATTTAACATAATATAAATTATATGTTGCAATTGTAGCATCAGTATCAAAATATTATGTGAACTTTATGTGAGAGTAGAAAGCAAAAGGCAACCAACATATTTAGTTGATTGCCTTTTAAAACTTTAAACACGATATTTAATTAAAAAAGAAACACCATTATCTCTGTTTATAGCATCTATTTCTCCATTATAAAATTTTATAATTTTTTTGCTGATTGCAAGACCAAGACCAAAATTCCCAGTTTTATCTTTATAGAAATTATCAAAGATATTTGAAAGATGTTCTCTCGGAATGTTAGGGCCATCATTATATATATCTATTAATGCAAAATCCCCTTCGTTTTTTAGGGTTACACAAATTTTACTATTAGCATATCTAAGGCTATTATCTAATATGTTCTCAATAGAAACCTGTATTTTATCTACGTTTCCTATTATAATCGCCTGTTCAATAGATATATCCCAATCAACATTACTATTAATTACTTTAAATCTATTTATGATATGAAAGAGTAAACGATGTAAATTGATTTCAATATCCTCACTGTTATTTTCTAAAACATAATCAAGTGTATTTAAATATAACATCTGCTTAACTTTTTTTTCGAGACTTAAAGCCTCATCTCTTATTATCTCAGCGTTTTTCTCGACTGATTCAACATACACACCATCAATAATAGCAGCGGCATGGCTCATAATTATCATAATAGGTGTTTTTAAATCGTGAGATATACTTTGCAAAAACATTTTTTCTTCCTCATCTGCACGTTTTAATTCCTTTTGCATTAAATTCATTGAGTTTGCAAGGATTCCAATCTCGTCTTCATTTTTAACTTTTATAGGTTCCTCCCAATCTTTATTGGCTATTCTAACAGTATAATTTTCAAGTTCCTTAAGGGGTTTTGAGATATAATTTGCAATGAGTTTAGCAGTCAGAAAACCAATAGCTATAAATACAATGCCTATAATTAGCATGATATAGAGTAAACTATTATCTTGCACATCAGGCATATAAGTAATTAAATATGAACTCCCAGTTTCTCCATACTTTATTGAACTTATTATGAAAATAAATTCCTTATTATTGTAGGACTCTTTAAATTGTTTTTCAACAAGAGTCGCAGGTGTAATGAAACTAGACATCCATATTTTAACTTCATTATTATTTAAATTAAAAGGCAATTTAGAATCATTAAAATTATTAGGAGCAGTAGAATCTTTTAGTGGTAATCCACGACTTTTATTTATATATATAATTTCAGGTTTATTATTTCCAACTATATTTACAATATAATGATCGCTACCTTTTAAATTCTTCAGTTCATCAAATCTATTTGGCTCTGTAAAATTATTATTTGTTATTAAAACATCATGAGATACCTTCAGATCTTCAATTTTAGCTTTCTCATTTATTGTTCTAATAGCAACTAGATAGAAAAATGAAATACTAAAAATTATTATAAGTATTATGATTGTGAAAGTAGTCCATATTCTCATAGTTAGTGATTTGAACTTGAATTTTACTTTGTTCATGATTTATACACCAATTTATAGCCATATCCATATACAGTTTCTATGGTGAATCTATCTACCTTCTTTCTGATTCTCCTTAAAGTGTCATCAACTACTCTATCTGAACCGAAGTAGTCATCGCCCCATACAGTATCTAATATTTGTTCTCTAGACACTAAGTTATTTTTGTTTTCAATAAAATAATAAAGTAGTTCAAATTCTTTGTTAGTAAGTATAACCTCTTCGCTGCCCAGGAAAATCGTTCTTTGTTTCTTGTTAATGCTATATCCACCTATATTTAAACAAGTACCGGTGGACGCCTCTTTATCTATTCCAGATATTCTCTCTAAAAGTTTATTTGTTCTAATAATAAGCTCGCGAGGTAAAAATGGTTTTGACAAATAATCCTCGCTGCCTAGCTCCAGGCCTACAACACGATCAAGTTCTTCATTTCTGGCAGACATAAAGATAACGGGTGTATTTTTATTGTTAGCTTTAATAGCTTTTATTATTTGATATCCATCAATATCTGGAAGCATTATATCTAGTATCCAAAGATCAGGCATGTCAAGTATTCTTGCTATTGCAGAATTACCATTAAAAAAGGTAGTTACTTCATAACCTTCTCGCTGTAGGTATTTTTCGAGCAAAAGATTTAAGCTTATTTCATCTTCAACAAGATATATTCTCTTTGACAAATGTAACACCTCCATTTATTGTTTAATAAGTCCTATAGTTTATAAAAATAATTAAACCTATTAACTTATATTTTAACATACAATATACAAAACATTTTAGAAAAATTGTGTGAAGATTGTGTGTTTTTTATTTATATATATACAAATAACGCTATATTTATAGTCATTAGGGACTAAAGTCCCTATTATATAAATTGAATTAGAAGTATAATATAATTATAGAAAATAAAAAACAATCTAGGGGGAAATTATGAAAAACAGGGATATCCACTGTACCGAATTCTGTAATTACTGGAAATGATACTATAATGCTTGGACAAAGCGAATCTTATGTTATCCATATATATATAGCTGGCACAGAAGTTTTAAATAAATCAGTTAAATGGAGTTTGAAAAATCAAGATAACTCTACTCCTGTTATGGGAAGTGTCATTGAAAATATAGGAAATAGTTGTACTGTAGAAATTGGTAATGAATCTAGCTATGTAAATAAATATGTAGTATTATCTGCCACTTTGACAGATAATCCAAGCATTACAATAAATAAATTAATCCAAATAAAAAAATTGAATTAATTTATTTAGTGGGAATGGCTTACCTTCTGGTGAGTCTTTTTCAATTTATATATGTTTATTTAATTGACCCTACAAAAAAAAGCTGTGAATAATATAATTCACAGCTTTTTTATTATTAAAGTAAAGGGGGACTTCGCTTTAATGATTAGCTTATCTATAATTAAATAATAACATAGAAATATGACAATATAATGAATAGGTTGTGAAGTATGTGTTAAATATTAGTCAATGCGGATTCTTTTTTTATATTTAGAACAAAATTTTGATAAATAAGAAAATTTATACTATAATAATCATACAGTTATTTTTAATGGAGGTTATTATGGAAAAGATTTCACCGTATTCAAGAAAAATGTGGACAATAGAGGGGCTATTCTCAGCAGGGTTTATCCTAGCAATTGCAGTTGTATTAAATATAGTTATAAAGTTTAATGCGTTATGGAAATATGCGTTAATTGGCAGCATATACGGACTAGTCTTTCTAATACTAATTTATTCATTGTTCCTTCCCAAATATAAATATGAAAAATTTAGATACCACATGGATGAGGAAAAGATTATCTTAAAATATGGAGTATTTTCTGAAACTAGCGTAATTATTCCTATGAGGAGAGTTCAGTATGTAGATACAGAACAAGGATTAATATTAAAAAAATTTAAACTTATAAAATTAACGGTGCATACTGCTGGAGGACAACATAAAATTCCTTATTTGGAAAACGAAATAGGAAGTAATCTTGGAATGTCTATTACGAAAATAGTTCAGGAGAAATGTATATGAGTGAAATAAAACATACACATAAATTTACAATATTTTCTGAAATTTTTCGCGAAATTAAAAATGGTATAATTCCTATTTTTGTACTTTTAATCTCAGCAGATTCAGAATTTTTAAGGAAATATGGAGGAAGTTATGTAGCAATTTTAGGTGCAGCAGTTTTTTTGCTTTTAGTTATTGGACTTTCTATACTCAAATGGAACAAAAACGTATATTGTATCCAGGATGAGGGTATATACATAAAACGTGGAATTTTCGAAGTGCATGAGAGAACAGTCCCTTTTTCACAAGTGCATACTGCAGATATATCATCGTCACTAGTTCAAAGATTATTTAATGCTAATAAACTTGATATTGACACTGCTGGAGGAAAAGCCAAAGAGTCTGAAATATCTATTTTATTATCTAAACAAGAAGCTCTAAGATTGAAAAGCATAATATTTAAAGAAAATAAAAATAGAGTTGAAGGTGGAATTATAGTAGAAAGCAACACAGTTGAATTTAGCACATCATTAAAAGATTTAATTGTAATGGCATCAATGTCTAGTAATATGTTAGCAGGGATTTTTATAATTATTGCCTTTTACTTTAATATAGAAGATAAAGTACCTGATGCTTTTAAAAGAAGAGCGGAAACATTTAGTAATAATCTAATTAAAGATGTTAGTATTACAAGCATGATTAGGTTTATAGTGGGTTTAATTTTAGTTATATTATTTATTTCATGGATCGCATCCATAATTATAACTGTAATAAAATATTATAGATTTACTGTTATAAGAGAAGAGGATAATATTAAATTGTCATATGGATTATTCAATAAAAAAGAAGTAACAATTCCAGTAAAACGAATTCAGAGTATAAGAATAGTAGAGGGAATTATTAAAAAGTCATTTGGGTACTTTTCATTAAATGTTGAAACTATAGGATACGGAAAAGACAAAGGTGAAAGTACAATGCTTTGTCCTATTGCTAAAAAGAAAGTGCTTGATAAGTTTTTCTATGATATTTTGCCTGAAATGAATATAACTTATGACTTAGTAAAGTCTCCTAGAAAAGCATTAAGGGGATTCATGTTATTTAGAATATTAGACGATGTTATAATAATGTCTATAATAGCTAAGTTTGTTCCTTATGGACAATTTACATTTGCAATACTACCCATTATTGTAATTTGGAACTATATAAGATTTATTGATAATGGATTATATTATAGCGATGATTTTATTGTTATGAGATATAGAAGATCAGCCAGGGAAACCGTTATAATTCAGAAGGAATGTATTCAGTCAATTGAAAAAACACAAAACATATTCCAAAAGAGAAAAGCTGTTGCTAAATATAAAGTGAATATAGCAGGAGATATTTTAGGTAAATCATATACGGTTGGATATATGAACCAAAACTATCTTGAAGATATCTTAGATAAGGAATAATAGTGTTTATTATTTTATTAGCCTTTTACCTATGACAAAATTATCTTTGTAATAGCCAGTTAATTTAGATGTTTTTATGACATCAGTATCTTTAGGAGAGTGGATGAACTTATTATTCCCAATATATATTCCTACATGTGATATTTCAGAAGGTATATCTGGGTTTGTTTTAAAAAAAACTAGATCACCACTGTAAAGATTATTTATATTAACAGAGATACCTTCATTTATCTGTTCCATAGTTGTTCTAGGCAAATTTATGTCAAAGTTTTTATAAATATATTGTACAAATCCTGAACAATCAAATCCACCACTTAAATACTTTCCAGTAGTATCAAATATTGCAGGCGTCGTACCACCCCATAAGTATGGCATTCCTAAAAATGTATTTGAATAGGATACCAAATTATTTCCATTTGTTAGGGAAGCATATTGTGTGCCTTGTTCAATATATTGAGCTTTGGTTAGTGGAGTTTCAAAATTAGAGAAAATAGTATAAATCATGTATAATAGTACTAATATTATAACTACTAAAATTATGGGCCAAATTGGTAATGAATTCTTTTTTCTTAATGGCGTTTTCATAATTCCACCCCTTAAATAAATTAAAATACCTTATATTAAATTACTATATATTTTCTAATAATATTCTAAAATATTTAGAAAAATTAGTAAATTTTAATTTCCATAAGGTAGCTTCAATTATAAAATACAAATAAAAGGAGATAAAAATCATGTCAGATTGTATATTTTGTAACTATGATGAATCAGAAATATTGGCAGAGAACAAATTTGCTTTTGCCGTTCTAGATCATTTCCCGGTAAATAATGGACATTGTTTAATTATACCAAAGAGGCATTTTCCTAACTTCTTTGATGCAAAAGAAGAAGAGATTAAAGCTATATATTCCTTAATGCATGAAGTTAAAGAAATCTTTGATATTCAATATGAACCAGCGGGTTATAATATAGGGGTAAATGTAGGGGTCTATGCTGGACAAACCATAGACCATTTACATGTGCATTTAATTCCTAGATATGTAGGCGATGTGGACGATCCAAGAGGTGGGGTAAGGAATCTAAAAGAAGCTATGATGGATTATGATGGATAGGTGTTTAATGCCTATCCATTCTTTATGCTTTTCTATATTTTTTAAGTGCGAGAGTGTTTAATATAAGAAATAATACTGCATATCCTATAAGCATAAGTAAATCATTCTTAACGTCTAGAAGACTCTCTCCTCTTAACATTACATCTCTTAGTGCCTCTGCTCCATAGGTCATAGGAAATATTTTTGATAATACTTTTGCCCAAATAGGCGCATTTCTTAAATCAAAAATACCACTGAACATAATCTGAGGGACTATTACTATAGGTATAAACTGAAATAATTGAAATTCATTACGTGCAAATGCAGAAAGAAGAGTTCCAAGGGCTAATGATCCTGCTGCAAGCACTAAATTTATTACAAGCACTGCCCAAAAGCTCCCCACCATTGGTACATTAAGTCCGTACACACTAAAAACCTGAAGTATTATAGTCTGAATGGATACAAAGAGGCCGAAACCTAGGAAATACCCTATAACTATTTCCCATCTCTTTAGTGGCGTTGCAAGTATTCTATCTAGTGTTCCGCTTATTCTCTCTCTTAAGAATGCAACTCCAGCGATTAAAAATACGAAAAAGAAGATAAAGAAGCCCATAAGAATGGGAGCCATTGAATCAAATGCTCCCATATCCATAGAACCATGTAAGAAATTAATCTCTGGATTTTGCATAGCACTAGTTGGAGAAAGCTTATTTAATGTATTCATAACTGTGCTTGTTATAGATGGGTCAGCACCTTCAAGTGTAATAGTTTGTTTATTTCCATTGAAGATTATATAAGCATCTATACTTTTATCTTTTAAATTTTTTAGAGCAATTTCTTCATTAGTAACTTTATTAACATTGGCTAGGCTCTGTAGTTTTGTTACGTAATCATCTGGTGCTGAAATAACATCAATATTTGGAGTTGTGGTTCCTGAAGTTAAAATAGCACTTAAAAGATACATTACAAAAACAGGAGCAACAAACATAAGGGCTATTGACCGCGTGTCTCCTCTGAGCTGTTTAATTAATCTTTTAGCAATTGATAATACTCTCATATGTTTTTTACCTCTCTTTCCTTTCCATAATAGAGAAATGCACCTTCCACAGTACTCTCTCCAGAAGTTTTCATTAATTCTTCCGGAGTGCCTATAGCGATTATGCCTCCATTTCTAATTAGTGCAAGTCTATCACAATGCTCTGCTTCATCCATAACATGAGTAGTAATTATTATTGTAACGCCCTCATGCCTTAACCTCTCAAATTCATTCCAAAACTCAATTCTAAGAACTGGGTCAATTCCAACGGTAGGTTCATCAAGAATAAGTATTTCTGGTTTATGTACTAATGCTATGGCAAGGGATAATCTTCTTTTCATTCCACCAGAAAAATTTTTAACAAGTTTTTTACCTTCGTTTTTTAGAAGTACTAATTCTAAGACCTCATCAGCTCTTTTTTTAGCTTGCTTTCCCTTCATGCCATATAAGGATGCGAAGAATAATATATTTGAAGCGGCGGTTAAGTCTTCATAAAGTGCATCACTTTGAGCCATATATCCGATTTTTGAAACCGCAGAAAGTGAGGGCATTTTAGTTCCAAGCACACTTACAAAGCCATCTGTAGGTTCATTCATTCCAACAATAGCCTTTATTAAAGTGGTTTTACCTGAACCAGATGGTCCAAGAAGACCAAGAATCTCACCTTTTTTTACTTCCATGTTAATATTCTCAAGTACTACAGTTTTTCCGAACTGTTGTTTAAAATTCTCTATATTAATAATATTTTCACTCATATATTACACCCCTTCTAATAACTACTCCTTTCATTATACGGTGATGATATATTCTGTCAATGTTTTAATATCATTGTGGTAAATATAGTAAAATAAGAATGTTATTGATTCTTTTATACTATAATAAATAAGGAACATTTATATTGGTAATTTTTACTATATAAAAAGGATGGGAGACATGCTAAAAATAAAAAAAAATATACAAATCAAAAAGAATAAATATTTACTCGTTTTATTATTTATAATATTTGAACTTGTTTTCACAACAATTGTAGCCCCTTTTATGGTTTATTATGGTCCATTTAAAAATGTGAAAACTACAATAGTTGGTGCAGCAATGACTACGAGTAGTTTAAAATGGTTAGTAACATCATTTATTTCAGATGAGAAAATAAAACAAATTATGAGTGAGCAAAAGATAGATTCTATAGTTCAAGATAAGCCAAACGATAAAAATTTTGGCGTAAAAGTAGAAAAGGAAAATGATGACAGTATTGAAAGATATGATATAACAGGAAAAAGATTCAAAGGGTATGTATTAGTAATTAATGATCCAACAAGGCTAAAAGTAGGCTATAGTATTATGCTGGGGATTGAAGGTCAACTTACTAGTGAAATTGCAATATATAATAAAGCAATTGCTGCTATTAATGGTGGTGCATTTTCAGATGGAGTTTCTGGATCGCTTTATACAGGAACGGGAGCAAACCCAGAGGGGATTATAATGTCTGATGGGAAGATTATTTTTAACAATATAAAAAGTGAGAATGAAAAAGTAGATCTTATAGCATTAACTAAATCAGGAAAATTGCTAGTTGGTGAAAGTACTATTAATGAAATGAAAAAAAATGGAGTAACTCAGGCGATATCTTTTGGTCCAGCTCTTATAGTTAATGGGAAGAAAACTATAAATAGTGGTGAGGGGGGGTGGGGGATAGCACCTAGATCAGCCATTGGACAAAGAAAAGATGGAGCAATAATATTAATAGCGATTGATGGTAGACAGTTGAACAGTTTAGGGGCAACACTCAAAGAGGTACAAGATGAATTGTATAATTTCGGGGCTTATAATGCTGCAAACTTAGATGGAGGTTCTTCTTCATCTTTATTTTATAAAGATGAAGTAATAAACAATCCTTGTGATAGTCTTGGAGAAAGATCTGTTCCTTCAATTATATATGTAAAAAGTAAATAAGATTAGAATGCTTGAATATGAGGAATTGATGGTTAGTGATTTTGTATAAGAATGAAAAATTTGTCGTAAAAACACGTTCGAAAATTAAAGGAATAAGGAAAATACTATAGAATAAAGTAGTTTGAATGAACTTTTTTAATGAGGAGGGATAGAGTTGGCTATTATAGATGTCATAAAATTCAATGGCATATTAAATCGAGACTGGTTAGTTTATCGCTATCCAAGGGATAATTTTGTTTGTGGTTCACAACTTATTGTGGGTGAGGGGCAAATTGCGGTTTTTGTTAAAGGTGGAAAGGCATTGGATTATTTCTCACCAGGAACATATAATCTTAACACTGAGAATATTCCTATCCTACAATCTTTAATTAATATTCCGTTTGGAGGTAGAACTCCTTTTACAGCAGAAGTGATTTTCATAAACAATACAGCTAAATTAGATGTTTTATGGGGAACCACAGATCCTATTAGTTTAATTGACCCTAAATATGCTGTTAGACTTAGAGTACGTGCTTTTGGTCAATTTGGAATTAGAATTTGCGATTATCGTGTATTTTTAACACAACTTATAGGGGCACTAGGGGATAGTCAAATTGTAAAGTATGATATAGTAATTAAATATTTCAAAGGTGTTATCGTAACAAAGATTAAAACTATTCTTTCAGATATAATTATTAATCAGAAAATTTCTGTGTTAGAAATAACTCCAAAGCTGGAGGAAATCTCTGCGATTTCAAAACAGCGACTATCAGCAGAATTTGAGCGTTTCGGAATAGATATTGTAAATTTTTATATAGCTTCAGTGAATTTTCCAGACGAAGATTTTGCTGCGATAAATAAAATACTTGGAGAGAAAGCTTCCTTTGATATTATTGGTGATAATCGTTACAATGTTAAAAGGTCATTTGATGTTATGCAGACGGCAGCAGGTAATGAGGGCGGTGGTAATATGGCTACTGCGGGTATTGGGGTTGGTCTTGGTGCTGCAGCCGGAATAGCTGTGGGAAATAATTTTGCAAATAGTGCGGGTAGTGTTATTAATACACCTGCTAAGACATCAACTTGCAAAAAGTGTGGAATGGCAAATGCGCAGGGAGCTAAATTCTGCTGCAATTGTGGAGAAAAAACAGCGACTTCAAAGATTGAATGTTATGGTTGTAAAACATTAGTAGACGATAATGTGAAATTTTGTCCTAACTGTGGGTCATCAATGTTAAAAAAAATATGTTCGAGCTGTCATGCAGAGAATTTACCTGGAACTAAGTTTTGCTCTGAATGCGGTAATAAATTGGAGGGTTAGTCATGAATAATAGTAAACTCTCATCTGTTTCTATGTTAAAAATTTTAGGATGCTTTGTTTTTGATATTGCATTAGTATTAGCCTTTTTCAAAACATTTGGGTTATTTTTGATTATTGACCCTGTTAAATCTATTATAATATTATTTGTTTTACTGATTGGACTTATAATTCTTAATATAATAGTTATTTTTTCAGATATGTTGTTTATGAGTATAGGAATACCTTATTCAGCCTCAACTGTAACTTTGACGGTATTGTATGTTATCATATCTAATATGTTATCTATTTTTCTAATACCAGGAAGCATTGTTTGGCATCTGTTTTGGCAGTTAATTATTTTTGCGGCTATAATTCTTACATTTGCCGTAATTGCAGCATTTTCAAATTCAGCAGCAAAAGATATTTTTAGTGTTAAAAATGAACAAGCAGAGAAAGATTTTGTTACGTCACAACTTTTGGAAATTGAAGATGAATTTGCTGCAAAAGAAAACCAAGGATCAATTGACCAATCTGTTAAAACATTTAAAACATTGAAGGAACGCATACAGTTCTCCACTCCTTTCGGGAGAATTACTTCAAATAATGAAGTTTCATCAGCAGAAAAATTAATTAATAATAACCTAGTATCACTTAAAGCAAGTCTTAAGGAAAATACAAATGATGAAAATTTGGTTCAAATTCAAAAATTGATTGAAGATACAAGGCGACTTGTTATTAATCGAGAAAAATTAAACATTAAATAAGTTTCAAATAAGCTTTAAATAAGCTTTAAATAAGCTTTGAAAATACATTAAACTTTAGAGAAAACAAACTAAATAGTTAGGGGAGATTTATTATGAGTGAAAAGAAGTGTCCATCATGTGGAGCATCAATTGATTTAAATGCAACTGAGTGTAAATACTGTGGGGAGGCTATGTCTGCTAATACACAACAATATCAATCACCGCAAGGACAACCGGGCAATAATTATAATCAAAACAATTATGCAACAAATGAATATACGAATATGAAATTGTATTATCAACAAGATTTTGAAAAAATAAGTTCAAGCGAAACGTACAAAGGCAAATTTAATTGGGCTGCATTCTTCTTCTCATGGATTTGGGGGCTTACAAAAGGATTATGGGCATTATCTATAATAAGTATTGTAATAGTTGCTATTTTAGGAGCAATGGATTTATCATGGATAGGCATAGTAATGGCAATAATTTGGGGAGTTAGAGGTAATTATTGTTATTATAATTTAATTAAAAATAAAACACAAATTCCTAGTAAATTTTAAAGGGATTCAAGAGAATGGATGGGTACTTGGTGCCTATCCATTATTTTTTTGATTGATATTATATCTTTTATAAGAAATATGGTAAAATATAAACATAAAAAAATTGAAAATTTATGATAGAGGTGGATAAATAGTTTTGGACCTACATTAAGAGAAGTACCTTCAATAATATATGTTGAAAAAGAAAGGAAGTGAGGGGAATGAGTTTTTTATTTAAAGATAAAGATAATAATAATGAAACAAGAAAAACTGAAATCCGAGGAATTATAGATGTAGATAGACTGATAAGACGGGAAGCGACCTTTAGAATCTTAAATACAGCAATTATATATAATGAAGATGAAGAATACTATTATACATTGGCTACATGTATTAATGAGAATAATGTAATAGAAACAATAAGTATAGAAGGGTTTGATATTCATGAAAATGTCATTGAACTTAAAGGTGCATATATTGACTATGAAGAGGTTGAAGAAAATTCGGAAATAAATTATGCAGGAACAATTTATAATACATAAAAAAATATATTTGTGGAAAAATAGTATTAAAGGAGTGATTAAAATGGAAATGAATACTAGAGATACTATTATGAAAAAATTATTAGATGCACAGGAAAATACTAGAGACTACCAATCATTTTCTAATGAAGTAGCAGAAGAAGCAGTAAGTAGTACATTTAAGGAATTTGCAGAACAATCTGCAATGCAAGCTAAAAAATTACAAGAATTGTTAAACACATGTGATGGCAACTAGAAGTATTAGCCATGTATCGTAATTCAAAAGATGATTTTTGTTCATTGAACAAGAATCATCTTTTTCAATGTAAAAATATAGAGTGTATACTTTTTTAAAAACTTATTAAGCTAATATTAGTTCAAATATATTTTTATTTACGGGTCCCAATATTATCCTGATTTAGTAAAGTTACTATGTTATAATAAAATGGAAGATTCAAGAGAACGGGGGATTAGGGCATACAACATGATTAAAGTAAATAAAAATACATATCTCAAGTGGATAATTGTACTTGTCGCTACAGGTGGGGTAGTTTTATTCATTCTATTCCCGTTTACGAGCATGAGTTCAATATCATATAGTATTACGCTGAATTTCATACTGATGATTTGGATGTCTATAGTAGAAACATTATTAAAACTAGAATTAAAATCATCTTATTTTAATAGCCATCCTATTGAAGATGAAGGAAGGATATACAAATATTTTGGAGTTCGTATTTTTAGAAAATTACTAGTATTAAGTGGTTGGGAGAGAAGTAGACTAAAGGAAACTCCTATTAGAAAGTCAATTATTATATTGGAATATTATGAGTACAGAACAAGGGCATCTGAATTTGGACACAGAATTATCGCTACTATAATTGCGTTTATTAGCGTATATGTATGTATGGCGTATTCATTTAAAGAAACTATTTGGTTAATATTTTTTAATGTATTTATGAATATATACCCTATTATTGTCCAACGTTATAATCGTCCACGGGTAAGACGAGTAATTAAAAAACTTAAATTAAGGTATTATAAAGTTGCGTACAGGAATTGGTAACGTAAGGGTGACTTCATATGTATGAAATTCCTTATATTTTGATTGGAGAGTGTAATATGTGCATTAACGAAAAATTTCTACTAACAATTTTAGAAACCAGCGATGTCCATGGATATGTTTTACCTATAAATTATTCGGATAATGCCTATGTAAACTGCGGCCTTGCAGCTTTATCTACTATAATTACTGACCAGCGAAAAATAAATCAGAATACCTTACTTATAGATAATGGGGATATGCTTCAAGGTACAGCCCTTACATATTTCCATGCTAAAATAAATAGTAATATGCCAAATCCAATTATTGCAGCTATGAATCTTATGGGATTTGATGCTGCTGTAATTGGCAATCATGAATTTAATTATGGCAGGGATTATTTGAAAAATGCTATTGGAACTTCAAATTTCCCATGGCTATGCGCTAATATAACTGAAAAAACTACGGGGGAAAGCTTTACGAAGAGGCCCTACATTGTTAAGACTTTTGATAATGGCTTAAAAGTAGGTATTTTGGGACTAACCACTAAATACATTCCTAATTGGGAAAATCCTGAAACAATTAATGACTTAAATTTTGAAGATGTAGTAGAAAGTGCAAACAAATGGCTTGAAATCATGAAGGAAGAAGAGGCTACTGACATAAACATAGTTTCATATCATGGTGGATTTGAAAGAGATCTAATAACCGGTATGCCATCAGAATCGCTTACAGGAGAAAATCAAGGATATGAATTATGCAAAAAAGTAAAAAATATGGATGTACTTTTAACAGGGCATCAACATAGAGTTATAGAAAATATATCGGTAAATGGTGTTTTAATTTTGCAACCAGGTTACAATGGTAAGTGCATTGGAAAAGTAACCATTGAACTTAATAAAAGCGCTGGCAAATGGTCTATAACTAACAAAAAATCTTCAATTATAAATGTTGATGCAACTGAAGTAGATAAAAATATTTTGGATTCTATAAGTAGCATAGAAACACAGGTACAAGCGTGGCTTGATATTCCTATTGGGCATATAGAAGGGGACATGGTTATTAATAATCATTTTAAGGCAAGGCTTAAAGATAATGCTTATACTGAGTTTATAAATAATGTTCAGATGGAAGCAGCAAAGGTTGATATATCTAGTACTGCTATTTTCGATAACCACTGCAAGGGATTTAAGCATAATGTTACAATGCGTGATATCATATCAAATTATAAATATCCCAATACTCTAAAGGTAATTAGTTTAAAAGGCGCTGATATTAAAGAAGCACTAGAAAAAACTGCAAAATATTTTAGTATTGTTAATGGAAAAATAGAGGTAAGTAAGGCTGTTGTTTCTCATAAAATTCAACATTATAATTATGATATGTGGGAAGGAATAGATTATGTTATAGATATTTCAAAACCTATTAATTCGAGAATTACTAAAATTAATTATAAAAATCATCCTCTTAATATGGAGGGGGACTATGCTGTGGTAATGAATAATTACAGAGCCGGTGGCGGTGGTGATTATTTAATGTTTAAGGGGAAACCTGTCCTTAAAGATATACCCATGGATATGGCTGAACTAATTGCAAATTATATTATTGAAAGAAAAACAGTTAAGGTAGCGGTGAATGATAATTGGAAAGTTATATACTAGTCAACTACCACTAGCCTAAAGGCATAGTGGCTTGTAGTAAAAAACTTAAATCATTATTAAGTACCTTAAGTTACGGATTTTTAGCGTTAAATGAGATATACTATAAATAAGAAATATTAACTTAGGAGGTAACAACATGAAAAACTTAATTAAAAATATAGAATTCTCAAAAACAATTAATCTAAAGGACTTAATAACTTATCAGGAGGGTCAGGTTATAAGTAGAACTATTTCTCAGACGCCTACTGTGAGTATTTCATTATTCTCATTGGATAAAGGAGAAGGTATCAGCAGCCACATAACTCCTGGAGACGCTATGGTTCAAGTATTAGATGGTGAGGTGGAAATTACAATAGGTGATGATATCTTTACTGTTAAAGAAGGTGAGACAATAATAATGCCTTCTAATGTTCCTCATGGACTTGAGGCCCGGGTCAGATTCCAAATGCTTTTAACTGTAATAAAAGGATAAATAAATCAAGTGATAGTAAAATTAATAAGGCATTCAATCTTTATGATTGAATGCCTTATTTGTATGAATGTTTATTTATAATTTTAGGCTTTGCACCATGCTTTTTGCGGCTTCCCTTATGGTAGTTAATTTGTAGTCTTTACTTATTTTTGTAACCCCTATAAAATCATATTTTACACCTTTAATGTGGTCTACGAATCTTTCAAAGGAACTAAGACAGGAAATGCATCCGTTGCCAGTACCTCCTGGAGCAGCAACACATATAAAAGGTTTGCTAGCCAAATTGTTTTTATCTCCATTTGTTGCTTCACTTCTTCTAAGCCTATCAGTAAATGCTTTAAGGGATTCACTCATATCTCCCCAGTAAACAGGTGTTATAATTATATAACCATCTGCATCACGCATTGATGCGTGTAGATTTTGAAAATCATCCTGTACTTGACAGGTATGTTCAGTACGGCATGTACCCCATCCATTTCCACAAGCATGACAGGATGGAATATTTAATGTGTTAAGATTTACTACTGAAGCAGTAGCAGAGCCCATTTCTACCCCTGATTTTGCCGCTAAAGCACATGCGGCTGTTAATCCATCAGTATTAGGACTTGAAGTTATTATCATTATGTTCATTAAAAACCCTCCATATGAATTTGTTTTATTTTTCGTCTAATTGTTATTGTCTAAAATTATTTCATCTAATGATCTTTTAGGTACATGGTGAATCTCTTTTTCATCTCTCCAGTACTTAATATCAGTAGGTAAACTCATTTTCTCAATAACAACGGTTTCTTTAGGTTTTCCGAGTGCTATAACTAAGTCAATTGCAAAATTTTTATCTAAGTTAAGTACAGATGTTAGTTCTACTTTGTTAATATTACCGAGCATGCAACCACCTAAACCTTTTTCTACAGCTCCGAGTAGCATGCTTTGAGCTGATATACCTGTATCTAAAGATGGTTTTTTGCTAATAGATAAATCGTTAAGTATAATTATATATGCGCTGGGTTTTTCACCTTCTATTGGACCATTCCAATCTTTTAGATAACCAGCCCATCCCAGTGTTTTAAATATACTCTCATTTTTAACAGAGTCATTTGATATAATATACTTCAATGGTTGAAGATTTGCTGCCGAAGCCGATAACCTAGCAAGGTCAATTAATTCTTTTAGTGTACTTAATTCTATTACTTCATTCTGATAAAATTTTCTGTATGATCTGTTTTTTAAAATCAAATCTTTAATCATTTTGCACCTCCATAAAATTAAATCCATTTTATACATTATAGTCAAAATAAATGTATATATCAACTAAAGTATCTAATAATAATAGAAAATTGGTACTTAATTGAATGATATGGTAAAATAAAATAAAATATAGAGAGGAGAGTTATTATGGAAAACGAAAATAAACAAGATAAATTAGCAGTGTTGTGGACTAGTGCTGATAGGGAAGTAGCACTTAAGATGGTTTTTATGTATACTTACAATGCTAAATTAAAAGGATGGTGGGACGATGTGACTTTAATCATATGGGGACCGTCATCTAAACTTCTCGGCATGGATATAGAACTACAGGACTATGTAAAGAAAGCACAAAAGATAGGCATTAAATTTCAGGCATGCAGAGCATGCTCAGATATGTATGAAGTAACTGAAAAATTAGAATCGCTTGATATAGAAGTAATATATATGGGAGGACCTCTTACAAGTTATCTGAAAGAGGGCTTCAAGGTAATTACATTATAAGTGATTTATTCATAAAAATAAAAACTGTATTGGAATTCCAATACAGTTTTTGTTTTTAATATTATTTAGGAGGCATAACAGTCGCAACACCTTTAAGAATTACAACTCCATCTTGATTAGTGCATATTGTGCTTAGTTTCATTATATTTTTTGCTTCTAACTTTTCTATAACTTCAACTTCAGCTTTTATTGTATCTCCAAATCTAACTGGTGCAGTAAATTTAAGTTCTTGACCTAAATAAATGGTACCAGCTCCTGGCAATTTCATGCCAAGTACTGCTGATACAAGTCCAGCTGTGAGCATTCCGTGAGCAATTCTGCCTTTGAACATTGTTGTTTCAGCTTCTCTTTGGTTTATATGGGCAGGATTTAAATCACCTGTTATTCCTGCATAAAGATATACATCAGATTCACTTATAGTTTTTTCAAAAGAGTCTTTATCCCCAATATTTAATTCTTTCATAGTTAAACCTTTCATTAATAATTCCTCCTTATTATTTTTTTTCTACTGCCTATGATGAAATATAGTCTCCAGCCATAAACGGTCCGAAGCTTTTTATCATAGGCAATAGATATTTATGTTTACTTATTATACTACTCCTAATGTTGCAAATATGATAGATACTATTACGGCTAAAAGTGGAATTACAAGTGTAACCATTCCTATATCTAGGTATGATTGTTTATGAGTCAGACCTGTTATACCTAGTAAAGTTATTACGGCACCATTATGTGGAAGTGTATCAAGTCCGCCACATGCCATTGCAGCTATTCTATGAAGTACTTGTGGACTGATCCCGAGTACTTGAGCCTTTTGCAAATAAGTCTCGCCTAATATTCCGAGAGCAATACTCATACCACCTGATGCTGAACCTGTTATACCTGCAAGAATACTAGTGGATGCTGCTAGTGAAACAAGAGGTGATCCTGGTATAGCAAGTATCCCAGCTTGAAGTATAGCGAATCCAGATAGTGTTTTAATAACATTTCCATAACCAACTTCAGATGCGGTATTTGCGATTGCAAGGAGTGAACCTAAAGCTCCTTTATTAAGTGTTTCCTTAACGTTGTCAAAATTTTTCCAAAATAAAAGTACACTAATAACTATAGAAACAACTAATGATGAAACTAAACTCCATATGCCAATTACTGCTGATGGACTAATGTTACCGAAATCTTTTAAGTATGAACCATCCATATTAGCAAAAATATATTTACCTAGAATATAGTTAACAACTAGTACTAAAATTATTGGAGTTATTGCTGCTGCAAAATTAGGTAAATTAGATTTATCAACTTCTTTGATTTGTTCATCTTTATGATCACCATAACCTTCACCTGCAGCCATAGCTTTTTTTGATCTTGTTGTAAGCCAGAACATACCGCCACCAAACATTACAGCAGCTCCTATAATACCTATTAGTGGAGCTGCATATACAGTTGTTCCAAAGAAAGGCATTGGGATAGCATTTTGTATTTGTGGTGTTCCTGGGAGTGCAGTCATAGTAAATGTGAATGCACCAAGTGCAATAGATGCGGGTAAGAATCTTTTTGGAATACCTGCTTCTCTAAATAGTGCCGCTGCAATAGGATATACTGCAAATGCAACTACAAATAATGAAACTCCACCATATGTTAATATTGCACAAGATAAAACTACAGCAAGGATTGCTTTATTTTTTCCTAGTTTACCACTAATGGTATAAGCTATAGCTTTAGCAGCTCCTGAATCATCCATTATTTTACCGAAGATTGCTCCTAGTAAGAATACTGGAAAATATGCCTTAGCATATGCTGCAAAATTAACCATGAAAACTTCAGTATAGTTAGCTAAAATATGTGATGAACCACCTTGGAACAAAACAGCGAATATAGCTAAAATTGGTGCTAAGATAAGAACTGAAATTCCTCTGTAAGCCAAATACATTAAAAGTGCTAATGAAATAATAATACCAATAAGTCCTATCATGATATTTCCCCCTCTGATTTATATTGTAGTAATTAATAATTGCTTGGAATATGTTTTATAATTTTAATCCCATGAGTTCTTCCTTGAAAATTCGTTCATCCATTAAAGCTAAATTCTCTGAAACTTCTGGTTTGAAATCCATATGTGCTAAAACATCCTTTTCAAGATCAACTCCTGGAGCAATTTCAGTAAGAACTACGCCTTTATTACTAAGTTCAAAAACAGCTCTTTCAGTAATATATAATACTGGTTGGTTTACATCCATAGCATAATCACCACTAAAAGTAATTTGCTCAACAGTTTTAATAAACTTATTAGATCTACCTTCCTGTAGTATGTTCAATTTTTCATCTTTTATTTCAACCTTTAAACCACCTGCTGTAAAAGTACCACAGAAAACAACTTTTTTAGCATTTTGAGTTATATTAATAAAACCACCACAACCTGCAATTTTAGGGCCAAATTTACTTACGTTAATATTTCCATTTTCATCACATTGAGCTAGTCCTAAAAATGCAACATCAAGACCTCCTCCATCATAGAAATCAAATTGATTACTTTGATCTTGTATGATTTCAGGATTTATTGCAGCTCCAAAGCTTAAACCACCAGCAGGGATTCCACCTATTGGGCCAGATTCCAAAGTAAGGTGCATATCGCTTCCAACGCCTTCTTCATTTGCTACCATGGCTATTCCTTCAGGCACGCCTATTCCAAGGTTAGTGATGGAATTAGGAATGAGCTCCATTGCTGCTCTTCTAGCTATAACTTTTCTTTCATTTAATTTTAAAGTTCCAAGGTTTTCTACTGACATTTTTATATCGCCATTATAGGCAGGATTAAATTGTTCTGCAAAAGTTTGCATGTGATTTTCTGGTTTTGAAATTACTATAGCATCCACTAGTATTCCAGGAATCTTAACCTTTCTTGGATCAAGCGTACCATTTGCTACAACTTTTTCAACTTGAAGTATTACAATTCCTCCAGAATTTTTAGCAGCTTGTGCCATGGACAATCCATCCAATGTTACAGCTTCTTTTTCCATAGTAGCATTTCCATCTTCATCTGCATAAGTAGCTCTAAGTATTGATACATTTATAGGAAATGCCTTATAAAACAGGTATTCTTTACCTTCAAGTTCAATAACCTTAACTAAATCTTCTTTTGTGATATAGTTTAACTTGCCGCCCTCGATTCTAGGATCTACAAAAGTTTTTAAACCTACATGAGTTATAGTTCCAGGTTTGCCCGCTGCGATATCTCTATACAAGTGTGAGATTACTCCTTGGGGGAGGTTATAAGCTACAATTTTATTTTCGATAGCAAGTTTTGAAAGTTTGGGAGCAAGTCCCCAGTGTCCGCCTATTACTTTCGTAACTAAACCTTCTTCACCAAAGTGATTTAGACCTTTTTCTTTCGAGTCTCCTTGTCCAGCAGCATAAACTAAAGTTAAATTACTTGGAGTTCCTTTTCCAAGAAAACACTCATTAATTTTTAGAGTTAATTCCTCAGGATGGCCACATCCGATAAAGCCGCCTACTGCCACAGTGTCGCCTTTTTTGATTAAAGCGATTGCTTGATCGCTAGACATAATTTTTTTCATCTTTTTTACCTCGCTTTGTCATATTTGTTTGCTGTGCTACATATATCAAAGCAAGTATCATGCCAATAAGAAAATGCGAAAAAACGGATTATTACTGAGATTCAGGATTTTTAGATAAAAATTTTCATAATATTTTTAAGTATATGTACGATAAAAAGAGCATAATTTGTGAAAATATTAACATTGTGTTCATAAAAATGAACAGTATTTGTCGATATAATGAATACTGTTCAATAATTAAAACACTTATAGTGGTATATTATATTTTTTGATTTTTTCATATAAACTTGTTCTTCCAATTTCAAGATTTTTTGCTGCTCTAGTTTTATTCCCATCACTAGCTTTAAGTGCATTTACAATAGCTTGTTTTTCTGCTATCACCAAGGTTTTTTCCAGACTTATAATAATCTTAGGCTCTTTTCTACCGGTAATTATTTCAGGTAAATAGGTAGGAGAAATAATAGCATTATCTTCTATTAGATTAATAGCACGTTCTAATATATTTTCAAGCTCACGAATATTACCTTTCCAATGGTAATTTTTTAACAAATACTCTGATTCCTTTGAAATACCTATTACTTTTTTATTTAAATCCTTTGAAATTTTTTTAATAAGATAATTTGCGACAAGAATAATATCATCTTTACGTTCACGAAGAGCAGGAATATTAATAGTTACAACATTCAATCTGTAATAAAGGTCTTGTCTAAAGTTCCCTTCAAGTATAGACTTTTCAAGGTTTCTATTTGTTGCAGCTATTATACGAACATCAATTTTTTTGCTTCCTATGGAGCCGATTTTTTCAATCTCTTTTTCTTGGAGCACTCTTAATAGTTTAACTTGCATATGAATAGGCATATCTCCAATTTCATCTAAAAATATGCTTCCTCCATCTGCTTGTTCAAATTTTCCTATTTTACCTTCTTTTTTAGCACCTGTAAAGGCACCACCTTCGTAACCGAAAAGCTCAGATTCTAATAAACCACTAGGAATAGCAGCGCAGTTTACCTTTACAAAAGGTGAATGCAAGCGTTTACTAGCTAAGTGAATTGCATGGGCAAATAGTTCTTTTCCAGTACCACTTTCACCAAGTATTAGTACGTTAGAATGTGTTTGGGCAGCTTTACTTGAAATTGATTTAGCAGTGACAATTTTGTCGCTTAAACCAATTATGTCATCAAAGGAATAACTGGCAGTGTTCAACTGTTTTAAACGTGTCTTATAGGTTTCAAGTTCCTTTTCAATGGTTGCGATTTTAATATTAAGCTTATTTAGATCTTTTACATTTCTAAATAAGACTTTGCCAAATGCACCAATTACTACTCCATTCTTAATAATTGGCATCCTACTTGCAATCATATAGCTTCCTTTTATTTTATGTAGTTGAGCAATTTCTGGCACTCTGGATTGTATAACCTTGTGCATCCTTGTATTTTCTATAACATCTGTAACTGGTTTACCTAAAGCTTTTTCCTGTGACATACCTACAAAATCACAGTATGATTTGCTAATCATAGTTATAATTGCATTTTCATCTACAATAATAAGACCATCACTATCCTTATTTATAATCGTTTTTAATATGTCTAAGGCATCTTTTTCAACATCCATTATAAAACCAGCTCCTCACATATATCGCTTAAAAATTTATCTTAATACTACTATTTTAGTCTATTTAGAGCCGTTTGAAAAGTATATATTTGTATTATTCTTAAATAAAGCCTTATATTAAAGAAAACAAAGCGATTTTAATGTATTTTCACATCAAATCGCTTTGTTTTCTTTAATAGAAAAAAAATTAAAACTTGCGCTAATATTAGATTTTAACATTAGCGCAAGTTAACTTTAATTTAAATATTTAAAATTAAATTATTTATCTTCATTTAATGCATTAACTTGAGCAATTATTTCCGGAAGAACTTTTGCATAATCTTCCGCTATTGCAATATCTGCAGCTTTCATGATAGGTGATGTTTCATCTTTATTTATAGCTATTATATAATCAGAATCTTGCATACCAGCTAAATGTTGAATAGCTCCTGAAATACCACAT
>NZ_JAENWM010000056.1 GCF_016650035.1 Clostridium sp. | reverse complement strand
TGTTTAATTGTTAATAAACCACTGACCTTCTAATATTTCTTTTGTACTTATTGGATTCCCATAAACATAATCTATAAATGTATATCCTAGAGCCTCATCAAAGTTATCTTCCGCTTTATAATGATAGGTATCGTTTAATATCTCGCATCTGATATCCTTACCATTCTCTAAAGCTTTCACTGCTTCCATAAAAGTTACTTCTACTTGTTTAGGTTCTACTAATGTCCATATTTCATTAGTTAGAAAATCCTTATATGTTCTACCTTCTATAGTAAATAATCCTTTATCTCCTCCAGTTGTTCCAATTATGACCTCTATTCCTTTATTATTCTTATATCTAGGTCTTTTATCTGTTGATATACCTTCATTTTTATAATCCTCTGCCAATTTTAGAAGTTCCCATGTTTTATATTCTTTCACAATAATCTCCTCCTCATATTCATAAACTTTAATATTTTTATTATCAAGACCTATACATCCTTGATCAAATCCATTGCCTTTTTCATCACTTTCAAAACGGTCACATTTTAATTTAAACTTATCATTTTTATGTTCAATAAGTATACCTGCAAATTCTACATAATATTCCTTTTCAGATGGATTTAAACTATTTACCTCTTTAACACTTAATAGTCTACCCCTCAATTAAATTACCTCCTTTGCCGGAAATATTTGATTTATATATATTTCATTAATTTCTTTTAATTCTTTAATATATGCATTGTGTGCCTCTAATTCATCAGTGAAATATCCTAAATATTTTATTTTCCCACTTATTTTAATGTTTGAAACCCATTTATTATTAGTCTTACTCCAACACACTCCTACATATTTTGAACTTTTATTTGTATGCTTGTTTTGTGCATTTTGTCTAGCTGTAACAACTCTTAAATTTATTTTAGTATTATTAAGCCCATTCCCATCAATATGGTCAATTTTCATTTCTTTTGATATTTTGAGGATTTCTCTATGCATCTGAATAGCAATTTTCTTTTTAGTCTCTGACTTTTCACCTCGCCTAGCATAAAAGGTGTTAAAATTTTTATTTGCGTACCATTTGTATTTACTCAATCTTTTATAATCTTCATTATCAACTATGGCTTCAAGACCTTGTGTCAAAGGTATAGTTTTCATTAATATATTCCTCCTTGTTATTGTTTAATTATCTGATAAAAATTTCCTTTTATAAGAGTTAGTTAATTATGTCCTATTATTTTTGTATGATGCAACTACCTAAACGTTATTACCAAATTTTCAACATAATCCTTTAAACCACAATCTGAACAAGTAAACTGTGAATTTTTATAATCTTCATGCAATAAATAGCTTCTACCCTCTATTTTTATATTATCAACTTCTGTTACTTCAAAATCTGTTGAACCACATTTAAAACAACTTAATTTTAATTCCATACCATATCTCCTTACGTACTTTAATCAAACTATTTCACTTATTTTTATTACTTTAACATATTCAATACTTTCATCTGTCTTATCATTTAATACTTCCTCTATCATGCTCATTTCAATGTTTTCCTTTGCTAATTCAATATCATCACTTTCCATTTCAACATCAAAATAACACATTACCCTTGCTTTAAATTCCGCCATATTTATACCTCCAATTTAATTATTTCTTAAGCACTTTTTCATATTCCGAAATTAATAATGATTGCAATGCTATTACTTCATCTGCATAATCAAGAAGATCATTTGCCATTGATTCCTCATCGTCGCAAGTGTCATTATATTTCTCTTCCATTCTAATAAGTTTTTCTTTTATTTTTTCTATAAACATTTTTTTCTCCTTTCGTACTTTTCTCAATAGCCGATATTTTTGAAGTGCGAATTAATCATCAAACGATACTGTTTCAATTAACTCTATTTTCTCAGCATTTTTAATTTGAAAAAAAGTAGGTTCATATTTGTATTTTTTCATCCAGGCAAACAATACTTCATTAAGTTTTTCTTCTAATTCTTCACTATGCTTGCTTATAACATCATTCAGATAATCTTCTCCTACTTCTCCTACTTCGTCTGTTGTGTTTTCAGCTACATTTTCTAATATAAAATCAACATCTACACCGCTTGGCGAAACTACTTCGCATTGTCCTATTATAAAGCTGTCATTGCAAAACGCTTCTTCCTGCTCTTCAACCACTTGTTCTCTACCTGCAATTATTGCTTCTTCTCTTGTATCAAATTGATCTCCTGCCCATATTTCACTACCATTTAAGTTATACGTCCATTGATTTTTCATAATAATTCTCCTTTTATTTTTATTTGTTGTTGCACACTTTACTCATATTTTGACTTATTATTATTTATTTCCTATCCAACCAACTCAGATAAATCAGCTCTTAATTCTGTAATAAAATGTTTAACATCTTCATATCTAGTCCTGTCTATTAATTTAATTTCTCCTAATAGTAATGAAGTTAATTCTTTGTATTTATCTAATTCAGATTTATCTGATGTTGATTCTACTTCCACAATATAAATGTCCTCCAGCATTTCATTTGTCCATTTACAGTCTCCATGATCTAAATCTATACTGTAATAACCTCCATAAAGAATATCTGTAATAGTTACATTTTTACCTGAATATTTTTCCATACTAAGAATAAATCCAAGTCCTCCATAAACTTCATCATATTTTAAATCCTTTTTTACCCTAGCCACATCTCCTACTTTATACATTAATTTGTCCTCCTTAATTATTATTTATTTCCTATATTTACATATTACAGTAGTATTGTTTAATTGTCAATAGTTTATTTTAATTTAAAACGAATATTTTATAATATTATTTTTCTCTGTAAAAAGTATGGTTTCCTATTTTAGTAATTCTCTCAACATCATCTATCCATGAAGGTCTAGCTATACTTAAATTTACAAAGTATAAAGCTTTTCTTGATACTAGATTACCATTTAATAATTCTTTTGCTGCTCTTATACAACTTTTATGAGGTACACTATTAAATAGATTTGAATGTATTCCAGAGAATTGAGACTTCTGATATATAATATTATATAGAGATTTATTATAAGTTCTCATTCTATTAATAACTACAGCTCCTACCCATAACTTACCCTCATAGCTTTCTGATAGAGCCTCAGACTGTATCAATTTAGCAAGTAAGATTACTTTATCCTGATCTAATGTATCTCCTCCTCTGGGTAGTGTAGTAGGCTTAGGTTTCACTATAGTTTTAGGTTTTACCACTACTTTAGGTTTTACTACTACAGCTTTAGTCTTAGGTTTAGATTTCTTTTTAACTATTACTTCTTTTTTTATAATTGGTTTATGAATCTCTTGTGATATCTCGACAGGTTTAATAAAGAATACAAGAGCAATTGTCAAAATTAGAGTTATGAATATTTTAGGCATTTGCTCACTTCCTTTATATTATTATTTAGTTGTTAATAATCTTCTAATACATCTTCTAGATCAATTATGGCATATCTCGTTATCCACCAAACTATAACATCTGTATTTTCAAATATAGGTTTCATTTTACCTTTTACTAATTTTTCTCCTACTTTCTTTTGCCCAAATTTCTTTTCCATTGAATGAATATAAATAAATTGATTTTCTTCTAAAGGTTGATTGTTCCATATTTTTCTACCTATTTTACATCTACAAGTTGTTCCTGTACTTAAACAATAGGTTTCCATTACTGGAGAATATTTAGTGTCTATGTCCGATACCATAACAAATCTCTTATCTAATTTATCGTTAGTGTAATCTATATATCCAAATATCTCTTTTTTGTTTAATATTGATTGTTGCAATGGAATAATCTTATCAGGAATTACTTCCCAAATTGCATTTAAACAATCTATATCATTAAATTTTGTATAAGTTAATTCAGTAGGCTTTGAATTATTTTTAATTATTTCTATAATATTTTTATCTATTACTTTATTTTCTACTGTTGCTATTTTAGGAGCCTTTTTAGTATAGAATAAGTTAAAATAAACTACAAAATCTAATATTTTTTGAGCATTACCAAAGTCTTTAAAATAATCTATTTTTATTAAGATATCTAACATTGTTTTATTAATAGAAGTCTTTTTTATATCTACAAGTAAATCAAAGAAATTTGTATATTCATTATTTTGACTTAACTCGTATAATTCATTTGCTGAATTTTTTCCCATGTCCTTTATTGAAGTTAGACTAGGATTGATACATTTATTTTCTTTATCAAATGTAAATCTTCTATTATCTAATCCAAATTTTAATTCTCCATCATTAATATCAAAAGCCTTTTTCATTTCTACTTTAAGAGCAGCTACTTTATCTTTATTCTTTTTAGCATCAAATCTATTTAAAGCTACTTCATAAGTTTCATATGGATAATAAGCCTTAAGATAAGCTATTTCAGCTCCATCATTACCCACGCAGTAGGAATGCGCAGAGTTAAATGCGTAGGCCACAGCGTCTTCCATGACTGTCCAAGTCTCTATAAATCCTTTATCATCACCAACATTTTTGATCCACTGAGCTTTACATCTATTCTCTAATTCCTTTAATACTTCTGGAGCAAATTTCTTTTTAGATATCTTCTTAATAATATCATAAGTTTCTTTCATTTCAATTCCTAACCAATTAAGATATGCCATGATCGATTCCTGGTACAACATGTATTTAAAACTATCCTTTAATACTTCATCTAAAGCCGGAACTCCTGTAGAATAAGATTTTCTACTCAAGAAGTTATTAATCAATGATTTGAATGCAGGGCGAATTGCTGCAACAAAAGCACTAAGCTGGGCTGTATCTGTCATTTTATATCTCATACATTTTAATCTTGTTCCTTCTTTTTCACATTGGTTAACACATAATGTATATCCATTAGCATAAATATCCCATGCTTTTTTACCCTCTTCATTAGCTAATAATACTTCCAATTGATTATTTGTAATAGATGGTTTCCCTATTCTCTTCCATATATCATCAGTTAATCCTACAACATCAACTATTAATAAATCTGTTTTTAAATATTTATATAATTCTGCCATATTACCATCTATACAAGTTGTTAATACTGATTTTTTAGTAGTCTTACTTTCACATCTCATTATTCCAATTTCTTCTCGAATATCTCCAGTTAATAATAGGTATGCACAAGGATGACTTGACTTTTGTATAATAATTCCTTGATATGATTCAGATAAACCTACATATTTAACATATTCTTTGGTAATATAATCATTAATATCTATTTCTTCTTCCTCTTCTTCAGTCTCACAATATTTTAATGCCTTATCATATTCCTGTAGTTGTTTACTTACTTCATTTTGAATAGTAGATTCTATTCCTTCTGCTCCCATATATAATTTAATTGCTGAAGACTTTTTCAATGCTCCATATGCAATCATAGGATAAACACTATGTTCTCCTAATAATTCCTTAAATGCTTCTATAAATGGTGGTTGAATATCAACGTTATTGTCAATATCTGGAAGTGACCTACTCTTTATTATTCGGTCTGCTGTCATAAATCTTTCAGGATATAACTTTATAGGAGCTTTAAATCTATCAACCTTAGAGAATCCTAATAGAGTATTTATAAAGAAACCTACCGAACTACCTCTTCCTCTTTTAGTTACTCTGCCACCCTTATCTCTACCTTTCTGAAGACCATAATAATGTAATAAAAAGTAATCTGCCATACCAGTAGTTATAACTTCTCCTACCTCTTCTCTAATTCCAGTAAGATATATACTATATTCTTCTTTTGGAATATTCTCTAATTCTTTAAATTTGATCCATTCAAGATTAATGATTCTTTTTAACTCATTATCTTTTTCCAGTTGACTCATATTTGGATACATAGTAGGAAGTTTTATTTTTGTATCTAAAATAATATCATCAAAATTTTCTATGCATAAGGTATTTTTAAATGCCTCAGATATCTGTTCATCTGTTAATACTCCTTGTGTTTGGAATCTTTCAAAAGCTACTTCATATGATGGATAATCAAGGAACCAGCCATCTTCATCCTCGTAATGTAATCCCTTATATGCTAGTATTTTATCTCTTCTTATTTCATCCTTACTATTAATGTAATGACTGTCCATTCCAGCTATAACTTTGATATTATATTTTTCACTTAATTCTATAATATGTTTGTTTATTTCTACTTGTTTTAAAGTGTTATGATTTTGTAGTTCTAACATAAAATTATCTTTAAAATAATCATGTAATTTAAGAACTATATCATCTATATCCTCATATTTATTCCAGAAGGCTATGCAAGCTGAAGTTACAAAAACTGATTCAGGGGGGCAAAGAAAATAATAACTCAAAGTCTAGTCTAGGTCTACCATTAAAATAACCATCTTCATTAGCTGTTGATAAGACTTTATTTATAGCTTTTCTAGCTTTTTCATTTTTTGCAAGGATTACTATATGACAATTACTTTTATCTTTATACGTTTTTATTTTCCCTGTTTTTGCATCAACTTTATATTCTCCAGTTTTGACATCAATCTCAGGATTTTCTGCTAATCTATCTTTAACCCAATATGCTTCTGTTCCAAATATAAATTTCAGATTTCTAGGAACATTTAATTCTCCTTTGTCTCTTCTCTTCTGTAATTTTATATTAGTTTTTAATATCAGATCATGCAACAAGAAATAATTACCCTGGAACCCATGTTCTACTGAGGTCACAACGGATTGATTTAGAAATAATGCCCGAGATATATACTCTTCATAATTACATGGACTATCCGCTATTAAAATGTTTGTGTACATTTTGTGAGAATGGTAATTAATATAATTATTCATTTTTTACCTCCTTATTAAATTATTATTTAATTGTTAATCTGTAATTTCAACTTCATATTTGTACATTGCATCATATAATTTTTTTGGTATTTGTTCCTTGTATTTATCTGCTACTTCCTTTATCACTTGTTCTTTACGTGTTTTATAATGATAAAATGCTTCTTCTGGAGTAGCATATTGCCCTATATATCCACAACTGGTTTTCTTGCTTCCTGCATTTATTATATTATCACGACATGCTGCCCTATATTTATTACTTGTTTTATGCCAAGTCACACCTATGGGGAATTTACCTCTAGATTTATTAGATTTTACAAATAATCCATTTATTTTTTCTGGTACAAATATACATGTTTGTGGCGAATATACCTTATTGCCTTTAACTAATATATCTTTATCTAATGCTATAATTTCATTTCCAACAGTATAAAAATTTTCATTAAACCATTTCCCAAATACTTGAAAGTTAAGCCATTCAGTCTCTACAGTACAATTTTTATATGTTGGAAATTCCTTTTGTTTCTTTTTATCATAACATCGTCTTAGCATACCTTTCCATGTATCGTATACTTTTGTAATTTCACCATCAATTCTAGGTTCATAATTTCCATCACCTAAATATCCGATGTTATATACAGTCTTATCATTATAGTTTTTAATTGTTCCATTCTTAAATTTTTTATATTGTCTGTTTTTTGAGATATATCCATTTTTAAATTCTACATCTATATCAAATGTTCCACCGTATCTTATTATTTTCATTTCAGAACCATAATTATTATATCTAATTTCGCCAAGCCTATTTGATAAAAATTTACTGTCCATTAATTATTTTTCCTCCTTCATATTTAAATTTGCATTGTTCCATTAATAAATTAAAACAGTCTATATTATTATCACTTGGGCTCTGCTTCTTATTTAGTAAATCCAAATTATCATAGAGATAATAAACATCTAACATTCCATTAAATTTTGAGCACTCTATAAATATTTCATTAAGCAAAACATCTTTATCAAATGCTATTATTAATGTTTTACCTAATTTTAATAATTTTTTAACTTGTATGGGACTTATTACTTTTTTATTAGTTGCAACACAATTGTTAACTCCAAAACTATCACATTGCATCACGCTCTTCTCAGCTTCAAATATTATTAATTCGTCAGAAATCATTATGTCAAAGGAATTCTGATAATACCCAAATAAGTAGTTATTGTTATTACATGGATAGTAATTTATAAATTTTGGTATTCCATTAATTTTATAATCTTTACTACCGGCTCGCCCCTTGAAACTAAGTAAGTCACCCTCTTCATTACGAATTTCAAAAACCACACGATTATCTAATACATCATAACTAACACCAAATTTCTTTTGAGACTCTGATCCAACTCCATCATCTGAAAATAAAGCGCAATCTTCCCTAACAAATCTTCCAGTAAAACTTTCATCAAGAATTATTTCTTCCTCAACATACTCTTCCTTTTTTAAACTTCTTTTAAACTGTCTAAGGAAATCATGAGCATCACTTTTAACTACTTTTTTTCCACCAGTAGTTGTATATTTAACTCCACAAATCTTACACACAATCTCTATAGCTTCAGTCAATGTATTCTCTTTAACATATTGAATCAAAGTAAATATATCTTTAATTTCATAATCATAATCATTTTTAGATCGTACCTTAGCAGATAAATTTTCATTCAGAGATATTTGTACGCTTGTAGTATTATCATGAGGATAAGGCAAAGCAGCTTGAACTCTTTTATTATTAATAATTTTTATATGGTGACAATCTATATTTTCTAATATGTCTACTATCAATTCCGGATTATCATTTAATTGTTGTTTTAATTGTAATAAATCCACTCTGCTTACCTCCCATGATTAATATGGCATACTGTCTTCTTCCTCACTCTTAAATTTCTTAGCTTGAACTATTGTTGCAGTATTGCCTAAGAATGTGAAATTTAAATATTGATCCTCTTCCATTTGCTCTCCATTTCTATTATAATCAATGAATAATTTACAATTTCCAGCATCTGTACCATCCTTAATCATTTCTTCCTTTGTTTTATGAATCCAATAAGCTATTGTAGAAGCATATCTATTTATCTTATCAGAATCTGCAAGTCTTCTTTCTTTTGGAGCCATTTGTCCACCTGCTACAACTGCTAAATCTAATGCTCCAGCTATTTTATTCTTTAAAAAGTTTGTCATATCACCTAATACATTATGTTCTTTTACATCTTTTCCACTAGTATCATCAACTTTAATATAATCATATATTAAAAATCTCAAACCCATAGATTGTTTTAATTGTTTAGCCTTCATATATGTCTTATCTTTAGTCCATTCAGGATCATATATATGAACTAAAGGTTTATTTTTTAACCAGTCCTTAGCATCTAATATTAGTTTTTCTTCCTTTAATGAGTAATCTCCATTTTTGACTTTGTGTATATTTACGCCTGATTTCAATGCTAAGAATCTAGTCATCCATAAATCATCTTTCATTTCTGTATCAAATATTGCAGTAGGCACTCCATTATCTACTTTATGAATAGCTTCATTCAAGAAGAACATGCTCTTACCGGATTTTGCTCGGCCTCCTATTACAACAAGTTCACTATCTTCATAAGTAAAATATTTATTGAGATCTTTATATTTACTTGGTAATCCGGAGAATCCAGAATCATTTCTTTTGCTTAATATTTTATCCCATAAATCATCTGCTTTTTCTCCCATAGTTTGAATATCTGTATCAACTATATAATTATCTGCAAAATTAGTTATATCAGTCTGTAGCTTATAATTTATTGAATTAATATCCTCTCCACTTTCGAGTACTCCGTTAGCCATTTCTCTTAATTTAATATAACTATCTCTTTTAAATGCATTGGCTACAATTTTCTTAGATATTAATTCATAACTTCCTACATCTGTCCTAGCAACCAATTTTAAATCATCAAGCCATCCACAAACATCTTTTGATATATCTTGATACTCATCAATTACTGCTTTAGATGCTTTATTACCTTCTATCTCAGATATAATCATAAAGTTATCTATTTCATTAATCCCTTTATCTGTAAGAGTTTTTATTATATGATAAACACAAGCAAATTCCCTATTATAAAACTGATTAGGTTTAAGATATTCACTTTTATAAATAAACTCTGGATGCATAAGAAGTGTTCCTATGACTCCAGTTTCACTAATAGTATCTTTAGGAAGAGATAGTCCATGCATTTTTTCAAATTTCTTGATCGAGTCAATCTTCATATTTCCCACCTCATATTAAATCATTAAATTTTTTGTTAGGTTTATATGTGAACTTTATTATATCTTCATCATTACCTTGAACTATCTCATTTTTAATACTTTTAAATTCTATATTAGTTTGTATTTTCTTCCATTCTTTTATATTTCTACCTTCGTTGCAGTAATAAGCTATTCCAAAAGGATTATTTAATACAAAATTATTAACATGTATTTTCTTTATTATAAATAATACATATCCAGCTTCATAATTACTTGTATATAATAATTGATTAATAACTTTTCTAAGTAATTGAATAGCTGTCTGTGGTAAATTCTCAATATAATAAGCTTCTATTTCTTGTTTTAATGACTTTTCTTTATGACATTCAGGACAATAGTAGCCACCATCTTTAATTGCATCTTCCTTAGCTATTTCATTTCCATTTTTACAGTATTTATAACGACAGCGCATTTACATCACATCCTTTTAAGATAAAGAGCTCAAACAATATAGCCTGAGCTCCAACAATTTATTTTTCTTTTATTTCTTTTAATGCTGCTAATACTTTTTCTGCTATTGAAATATCTTTAATATTAAGAGGATTAGGATCTTCACCATTTATTTTTGCTATAGTTGAAGCTACAATAGATTTCTTCTTTGCCATTACTAATATCTTACATCTTGCTATCACTTCATTTTTAACTTCTTCTAAAGTTTTAGTAGATTTAGGAACATCTGTTTTAATTTCTTCTTTAACTTCTGGTGGAGTAATTTTCTGTGTCTTAGTTTTTTTCTCTTTTTCCTCTATAATCTTTTTAACTTCTTCTTTTTCATTTAATGCTATCTTAGCCTTACCCTCTTCTTTAGCTTTTTCTAATTTACTGTATTTCTCATCTAAATCACCGTCATTAGCCCATTTAATAATATTTGCTCCATCTATTTCTGTCACCATATTTCCACCGTATTCAAATAATTCTGTATTATCTTTCATAGAAGTATAGGTGTGTGTTGACATATCCACATTGAGTGATACAGTCATAATATATTCAATTCCGTCTCTCTGGATTAAATCTACACCTTTTTTAACTGGAATCTGTTTGCCATTTTGTTCTTCTAAAACATATTTTTCTTTTGATCGGCAGCAAACAATAAAATGAGCATTAGATTGAAGAATTTTATCCAAGAATTTATCGTGCCTTGGAGAAATTTTATTGAAATTTACGAAACTATTTCCTGGCATTCTATTGTGTACATCAAGCAAAAACTGCCATTCAAGTGATACAGTATCTAAAACGATAATATGATAATCGCTATCTAATGCATCATCAATTGCTTCTATATACTCTTCGGGAGCAAACTTATCTAACTCTAAAATGTCATAATCAAACTTTTTAGCGTAATAACAACTTCTTCTATTTTCTGTGTCTATATAACATATCCTCTCTTCTTTACCTGTTACTTTAGATAATTCTTTTGCCATTCCTGTTGCCATTCTCAATGCACTAAAAGTCTTACCTGATCCAGAACATCCTCCTAATAATACCTTTGTATAAATTGCCTCACGTTTTGCTTTTTGAATTCTACTCATAATATACATCTCTCCTTGAATTTTATTGTTTTATATAAATTGTTTTAATTTATTAATTTTCCAATATGGTATTCTGACCAATTTTATATTGTTTTGTTCACAGTAATTGTCCTTTATTCCATCATTGATTTTTGTAGACTTGAACTTTTCCTCTCCACCCATATACTTCGCAGGTTTGTAATGTTGGCTTCCATCAAACTCAATCAAATACTTTAATTTCTCATTATTCATTATTGCAAAGTCAAATCTTAATTTACGTTTATTTCTACATCCATCAAATGTAAATTGTTTTTTATATGATAAACTATTATTAATTAAGTATTGTTCAATTACATATTCACCTTTTGATTGTTGTTTTGAACATACTTGACATCTTCTTTGTGCATGATAATAGAATTTATCCCAACTACAATTAAAAATTTCTCCACATTTACACCTAAAATCCAAATTACTTCTTGCCTCAATATATTCACTGCTAATTAATTCACACTCAGATATTTCCTTAGTTTTAATTTTTAGATCCTTTAAAGAAAGTTTATTACCAGTACACTCCTGACATTTATTTCTCTCTCCGTTTCTAAAGCTACGGAAATCTCTTTCAAATACATTCCCACATGAACATTTAAATTTTAGTGGCTTATGAACTCCTTCATAAACTGTGGACAATAATACTGAACTTGAATTTTCGGAAACATATTTGCGTACATAATCAATATTGTATTTACCTTTGCTGCATACATCACATGTTCTTTTATTGCTATCTTTAAAATGTGTGAATGTAGTTGTAAATGTTTCTCCACAAGAGCATTTCAATTCTAGCGGTGAAAATATACCATCATACTTTCCAGATACTAAAATACAATCTGAATTATTTTCAATAAAATCTCTAACATATTCAGTTGTTAATTTTTGTTTATCTGCTGTCATTTTATTTCCGCAAACATTACATTGCCTTTTACTATGACATTTAAAATCTCCAAATACAGTTTCAAAAGTATTTCCACAAGCGCATTTTATTTTTAATTTTTGTTCACATCCTAAATATTCGGTATCTAGTAATATACAATCTGAGTTATCATTTATAAATTTAGTAATATTTTCTATAGTATTTTTCTTTCCCAATCTGTTACCTCCTTGTATTCCCAGTTTTTACAGAGAAAACTAGGAAACTCTTATGTTATTGTTTAATTGTTAATAGTTTAGTAAGGAAGATCATCATCTTCTATTGGTGTTACATCATTATCTACCGTTGAAGTTTCTTTCTTTGATGCAGATTCTTCTAATGCCACTCTAACCTCTTCCTTTGTATATTTAGACTTTTCAGTTTTTTCTAAATCAACATCAATAACTTCCAAAGTTTCAGTATATCCATCAATACTTCTTTTACTATTGCCACCTTCTGACTTTCCTTTTAATGTCTTTCTAGTAGGCTCACTATCTGCAGCTTCACCTTCAACATAATTGGGTTTTTTATTAACAGATATTGTTACTTTAATTAGATCTCCAACTTTAGCATTTTCTGTGAAGTAATCATTAACATCATTATCTGTAAGACTTAATTCTAATTCTAACATCTCACCTTTAAAATTAACTAGGCCTACATTAACTTTTCTATTAACTGGTTTTTCTGTAATAATAACAGGAATCTTTAATTCATTTAATTCTTTAAAATCATCAGTTTTAAAATCTATAGGTTCATTTTCAATATAAATTGTATTTACCAAATAATTTATCCTCTTATTGTACGTATCTATTTCCGCTCTTGTATTAAGGAATACACTATCTCCATCTTTAAATGATCCCATTATTTTTTCTATAGCCTCTTGCTCATTAAGTGAAGTAACTTCTGTTTCCCCTTCAGCTTTAAGTTTAATATTAAGTTTAGTATTCTTCCATTCTCCTACTTGTACGAATAATGAATTATCTTTACAAGTTTGTATTCCGAATGATAAGAATCTTTTTACACCAAAGTCCTTAGCTTCTTTATTACTCAAATTCCACAGTCTGCATTTTGTTGAAAAGTAACCTCTAGTTTCTTGCATCATAATATATACTCCTTCAACGTAGGCCGTTACCCTTATATTATTTTCTTATTTATTTAAGCCATTATTTTAGATATTTTTTCTATTATGCTTGCATTACTTTTGATCTTCCCTCTAGCACTTATTGCCATTGCAGCGTGTTCATCGACTATAATATCTGATTTAGTTGCTAGATTCTCAAGACTTTCATTTGCATTCATTAAATCTTTCACCATTCCACCAAATACACTAACTGCATTATCTGAGAAAGCTTGAAGTTTTGCTAATTCCACCTGAGCACTGTAAACTTTATTTTTTATTTTTAACATTTTAATAATTCCTCCTTTTCTCCTATAAAATCTCACATTTATATTACTAATTTAGCTAAATCTGGTCTCAATACTGTGATATAATGTATAACCTCACTATATTTATCTTGATTAAATTCTTTAAGTTCTGTTGCTAAAAGTGAAGCTAGTTCTTTATACCCTATTAACTCAGTTTCCTTTAGTAAAATTATTTCTTTTACATCTATTTCTGTATTCTCTAACATCTCATCTGACCAAAAACTATCACCTTTATCTATATCTAATTTATAATCATAATCATTTTCGGTAAATTCTGTAATAATTGCAGTTTTCCCAACAAGTTCTATCATATCATCATTGACATGTAATTCTTTATCCTCCGTATTTACTAATGGTTCTAAGTCTCCTTTAACTAAATCCTCTCTTATCTTAACCTTATCTCCTATTTTATATCTCATTAATATATTCCTCCTTATTATTATTTAATAGTATCTTCAACTTAACCGGTGAATCTCTACCTCTGCCCATACATTAACCTCCTAGCTTTCTTACCACTTCCTATATAATAACATGTTATTGTTTAATTGTAAACCCCTATTTCAAAACTAATTTAATTTAATTTATTTTCATTCTGCCATACGCTATAGTGGTACAGCTCACCTATTACTTATAAATTAGTGATTACCACTTTACTGAATTTAAATCCATATAATTCTTGGAGCCAGATTTTATTATCAAAGGAAGTTATATAAGAATCTCCAACTTTCTTTACAGTAATTTCTAGATCTAAATCAATGTCATTTAGCATATTTTCTAAATTATCTAACGCTGCTTGAATCATTTCCTTTGTCCCTCCATTTAAACTAATATCTTCTTTAGTTCCTTCAACATCTAATACATACAATTCCATATTGATACCTCCTATTATTTGTATAAGTTATCATAAACTACCTAAATATTATATTTAATTCTAAAATATTACTGTACATGCCCTTGTAAACTTCTTAATTTTAATTGTAAGGATTGTAACATATACTAATATTTCTTGAATATAAAATGTTTTCTTCCACATTTAGAACATATTCCTAAATTCCCATTAAATTTATATTCTAAATCTTCTTCCTTACATCCAATAATTGTATGAATGATATAATATATAAATTTCATTGTAAGGCTCCCTCCTATTTATTTTATGAGAGTCAATAACTTATATATTAACTCTCATATGTCATTGTTTGATTGTTATAGAGATACTACTATTGATGTTCCTGATAGATTACAATCATATCCTGAGCTCTTTCTGATTTCTCTATTTTGTTTTTTATACTTTAACACGTTATCTTCTTCAAAATAAATCCAGTCATAATGATTAACTTTTCCTCCTGCTTTTAAGATTGAAACTGCTTCGTCTTTATTTACTTCTTGGCCTACTTTATATTTTGGACTGCTTACTAATTCAACTTCACTTGGAATCCCAGACCAAATATTATTTTCATGAAAGTTTATTAATAAATCCCTATCATTATATACATTTGTTATGGTTCCAATATCTCCCACATTAACTCCACCAAAGCCATCCGTTGGATCATCAGAAATCAATCTTACTTTATCACCCTTTTTAAATATTGTTACCTTAGCACATTCTCCAACTCTATCTAACATACTAGGAGTAAATAGATATTCAAATCCCTTTAGTTTCATTTCTCCTTTGTTATCAATAGATTCAATAGTTGATATTCTGCCAAGATATTTTACCATATCATCTATAAAAGTATCTAGTTCATCATATTTTTTGTTCACGACTAAATCAGATTTAACTTTAACTAAATCTCCAACTTTTAATTCCTTTAAAATAGGATTTTTAATTGAAGGAGTTTCTATTAATCTAAAATACTTTGATTCTAAATCGTTATAAGTTTCTCCTATTTCCAGAGGTAAGTCTTTATGTTCTATAACTTTAATTGAAAGATTACCATATTTATCAATTTTAACAATTTCACCTTTAGTCATTTTCTCATCAGTAATACTATAAAAATTATTTTTTACACCATTTACAATATCGCCAACTTGGAATTTATTAAGAGCTCTCCCTGATACTGTTTTACTAACTATACCTTTAACAGAAGATAAACCACTTCCAGTTAATTTAGTCCTACCTGCAAACTCTTTAATCTCTTCCACTGTAGGTTTATCATATGATTTAACTACCTTTTGCACCTCAGCTACTAAATCTATACCCAGAGCTCTACCTGCTGCTACAACAAAACCGAATTCTTTTGAATACGTATCCTCATGGAATAACTTAGCAACGCCTTCTTTGTTTCCAATTCTTACTCTAGTGGTAGTTCCTTCTGTAATGATTTCTAGCTGCTGAACATTTTTATGATTAACTAATTTTAAATCTGAATCTACAGCAAAACATTCATAATTATCTTTATCTATTCTGATATAATAATCATCCTCTTCAACTTTTATAATTGTAACAGTATCTCCAGCTTTACCAGTTGTGTAAGCTAAATCTGAAATTAATTTTACTTTATCCTCGACTTTAAATAATTTATTCATAACTTCCTCCTTATTATTATTCTTTAATTGTTCTCCCTCATATATTAATTTAAACCAATCACAATCATCTATATCAAAAATATGTGAGTTACCAGAATCATCCTTTATACTGAATTCATATTTGTCTACATCATATACCTTATACTCTTTCCCTCTCGTACAAAATCTTTCTCCTCCACCTTCCATATACTCATCTCTGACACCAATCACTTTTAATAACTTTTTCATATCCTTTTCCTCCTCAACCTTATTTTTATTTAATTACCATATTATTATAATACTACGTTATCCTTTAATTGTCAATACCTAAATTAAAGTTTTCTTTCTTCATTTATTACAGTTTTAGATCTTTTATCATTGTCTGCCCAATCTACTAATTTTGTAAGATTTTCTATTGAATAATTATATTCAACTCCTGCCATAATTTCATCTATTATATTTTGATAAAATACTACCATTAATATGACCTCCTTTATAATGAACATTTTATATTATAGGTACGTCCTGTTTTGTATTGTGTCTTAACTATTTAACTTTTTAATTTCTTCTTTTAATTTTCTATTATCAACATCTAAACTCCAATTGCTTAATTGTATTGATGTAATCCATAGCAATTGTGATATAACTAATACGGTAATACCTAAAGCCATATTAGTTATATAGCCAACGTTATATGCAATGATAAATGAGGGTAAAAAGCATACTGAACCAAGTATTAATCCTATTAACTCTTTTTTATCTCTTATATTAAATAGTTTCATTTTTCTCCTTTCAGTTAAGTTGTCATATTCTCATATTGACTACTGATATTTTTGAAGTACGAATTACTCATTATTCAAATTAGTAAATAATTTTTGACCACAATGAAAGCAATAATTATCATCAGTATAAACATGAGAATCGCATATAGGACATTCATTTTGACCATTCTTATCGTATTTTATTGCTTTAGGTATTTGTTTTTCTAAACATTCAACAGCCATATCAATGTGAGTTTGATGAAAATTACCAACTTTTAAATGATTAATTGCTACTTGTATTTTATTTCCCATATTTTAAACTCCTTCGTCATATAATCATGTTGCCTAGTTTTGTATGATGCAACTACTTATTTTTTAGGTTCTTCTAATTTAGTTATTAATAACTCTTGTCTTTGTATTACAGCTATTGCTAACATACATAATTCGGACATTCTACCTTGATATCTATCAGCAGTTTCATATAATTCTTCTATTAATTTTTTATTCATATGCAATTCCTCCTTAAATTTTTGTATTGTGACATTCTCCTTATAAGCTGTTTAACATAAGTTTTTTCCACTCTTGTCTAATTCCCCACATTTTTGTAGATTCAACTTCTTCAAAACATTTTAAACATTCTTCTTTGTCGGCTTTATCTCTATATTTTTGTCTTGCATCTATTCCATATCTGCAAAATGCTTTATCGTCTGTATCATTTATATCTAATTGCTTACATATACTACATTGAAATGCTTTCATAATTCTCTCCTTTATTTATATGATGACTTAAACTTTTTCTAATACAATTCTATATCCATCAATTTCAGTAATCTCGATTGCTTCTGCCCAATCCCAATATCCTCCTTCTGTAGCTTTCCTTTCAGCCATTACTGTATTCTCAGCAATTACAGTTTTTGTTCTTCCACTTTGATTAACCAAATCATTACGCCAACATTCAACTTCATATAATTTCATATTTAATCCTCCTTTTGTGTCACCATATAATCGTATTTTGACTTATTCCATGTACAAAAATTTATCCAATTTATCTGAACATTCTTCACAAAGTTGATAATTATTTTCATTTGTAATTCCACAAATAACCCATTTTATCTTCGTTCTACACACCTTTGCTAAATGTCTTGAATGATAGTTTATCTTTTCCCCACATCTATCACAAACTTCATATTCGACTTTTGCCATATTAAAACTCCTTTCGTATCTTTCTCAGAAACTGTAGTTGAAGCTTATTTTTGTATTACGAATTAAAATTATTTTTGAATTTGTCTTTATTAGTTTTACGCTGTTCTGTTGCTATCTCTTCAAATTTAAATGTTTTTACTATCCAATTCATAAGTTTATATGCTATATTGTCTGTGAGTTCCAGCCCTTTTTCAGCGAATTCTCCTACTTTAAAGATTATAAAAATAGGTAATCTTATAGGCATCATTAAAATGTTTAATATCCAATAAACTGTTTTATATCTCTTTAATTTCATAATTATTACTTTCATTTTTGTATTCCTCCTTATGGCACACTTTAATCATATTGTTCATTAACATTATTTTGTTGAATTATAACTCCCTGGAAAGTTCAAGTTTACTGCTACTGATTTATATACCCTAACAACTCTAGCTCCGCATATATCACAAACTTTAATTGGTTTATCATTTACAGAGGTTTCTACCTCAAAATCGTCATTATTAGTGCAACTCTTATCAGTACATCTATATGTATATACTATATCTCCTCAACTCCCTCATAAATATATTTTCCGTCAACTAATCTAAATTGGCACATTACACTGACATCTGGAGAATCAGTACTAGCAATATCTAACCCTATAACATATTCAACTCCCTCTTCAGAATCCATAATATTATACTTCTCCCTGAAAATTTTAAGTCTTTCCTCATCCCACTTTAACATTTTACCTTCATCATCTTTTTCTATTATTACTTTCTTAACCATAGTGACCTCCTTTAACATTATTATTTAATTGTCTCTCGATTGGTATGAACTCTCCATGATATTTTATTTCAGCTTTCCTTCTAATTTGAATGGCATCTTCTAAACTATCATATCTTCCAAGATTATGACCTTTTCCATAAATATTTAACATGACCTTCCATTTATTTCTGCTTTTATCCCAAGTTACACCTGTTACACCACTGGTATTATTTGATTGCATACGTTTGTTTACTTCATTTTCTGAGGCAGAGATAGCTCTTAAATTATTTAGCTTATTATCCATTTTATTTCGATTTTTATGATCCGCCACTATATTTTTATCTTTAATATCAAGAATAAATCTATGAAGCAGTACTTCTTTTTTTATCAATTTTGCATCCTATGTATGCGTCACTTCTAAACCTCCACATATGATTTTTAACTCGTTCAAAACATTCATTTGATATTTCTGCTTCTACGTAATTATCGCTAACTTTATTATAAATAATTATTTTAATGTAATTTAGACAATTAATATAAATGTTTATATTTCTATATGTTTTTTTAGAATAAATAATATTTTTAGAATTGATAACGACTTTATCTTTTGTATATTTTTCTGTTTCAATTTTAAGATAATGCTCTGTACAACGTCCATTAAATTTTGCCCTTTTATCACACCCCTCAATATTGCATGTACTTATTTTTGCTTTCTTACCATAATGTCTAATTTTCTTTAATACCTTTTCATTATATATTAACTTTAAGTAATTATTTATTGTAGTCTCACAACAATGATATTTTTCTGCTAATAAAGACATTGTGATACCTTCTTGTAAATATTCATTTTGTAATTCTATTGTGTTAATCCCGAATCCTTTCAAATTATTTCCTCCTTAATACATACTTATTTCTGTCTTGTCCTCTCTGATTATACTTTTCCATGTAGGAAAGCGTAGTCCAGTTCCACCTTTCTGATTATTGCTTACTTCAAAATATCCTATGGTAACTATTTTATTTAATATTAATTCAGGATGCTCCCAGTATTTAATTCTCTCTTCCTTACTAAATCCTGAGCCACAGTTACATTGATGTAACAATCCATTGTCTGTAAACTGTATTGTTATTGCTCCAAGCTTACCTATATTAGTTCCGGTTCCTTCTAATATATCTAATACTTTTACGTCAGCATCATTAAACTTTTTCACCTTGAGAATATTCCTAGTACGTTTACACAAATATGGAGCATTTGAAATATTTATCATAACTCCTTCGTGTTCTTGTACTATCTGCTCATCAAGTAGTTTGATTATTTGTTCCTTATCTTCTCCTTGATATAGAATTGGAACTTCGATAATATGTTCTAATTTAAATTCGTATAAATCTTTATTTAAGAGATCCTTTCTAAAGGAACATGGGAGATTGCATTGACCTCTTTTAAAATCATTTATAGGTAGCATATCAAAGCAATTTAGTATAAGATTTCTCTTCTCTCCATCTTTTCTAACTTCTTTAATTGTCAAAGAGAATAAATCTTTACTTGCTAGTCCATTATCGTTTCTGAGTATCAATTCTCCGTCATACACATACCCTGGTTGAAGTTGTTTAGCATCCTCTAGTATTTCTACTAACTGTTCTATCGGCTGTCCTTGCCTACTAAAAACCTTTATATCTCCATTCTCTTCTTTAAGCAATACGCATCTAGTCCCATCGAGCTTCTGACTCAATATAAATTCACCTTTAACAGCTTCGGGATGAGCAAAATATTTATCTGCTAACATTACATCAAACGAAGGTATAAAATCTCCATAAACTTTATTTAATGTATTTGATGTAAATCCTAATTTAAGTGATTTAGTTACAATCTGAGTAATTAATTCTCTTTGATTTTCTGGTTGCCTTAATATAAAATCTTGAATATTTGCAATATCTGAATCTCTACCAGTATTATGCTCTTTTAGATATTTCATAACTTCCTCAATAGATTCTAAATCATAATCAAATTCTAAAGAAACTTTAACTTTCTTACTAATTTTTTTAGAACTAATTCCCGATAATATATATGGATCATAAACAAATTTTAATATATCTTTGAATAATAAATTATCCTTGAATTGTTCAAATAGATTTTCTTTCTCATTTCGAGAATTTGTAGCAGCAATCTGATTAAATATATTTAATATTTCTTCCATACTATTTCTCCTCCTTATCATATTTTTCTAATAAACGCGCATCCTTAATAATTTTTCTCTGAAGATATAATGTTTCCATATCGTCTAACTTTTCTTTAACATCATTTAACTTTTGTAATATCAAACATCCTACTGCAATCCCTATAAATATTAATCCAGTATTTGTTTCCGGTTCATTCCATGCAGATACAATAAACACAAATCCTAATATCATATAGTAACTATTCAGCAATCTTAATAATATTTTACTCATATTGATGCATTCCTCCTAATAAATTTATAGCTGAAAATAATTCATTATTAATCAAAGGACAATTATTTTTATTATGACAACTTAACTCCTGGAGTCTACTTCTTGATTGCTTTAAGTTATAATTATCTTTTATTAAATCATGATTCTTTAATTGCAATTCTTGATTTTCTTGCCTTAATAATTTTACTTCTGATTCCAAAGTTTGATTTCCTTTAATTAATGATTCTACATATTTACTCATTAACTTCCTCCCTCTCATATAAAAGACATGTTTTATAATAGTTCTAAACCGTCTATCATTCTTTTTGTACCTAACCATACTTTTCCACCATCTTTGGATTCATAACTTTCTTCATCCCATGCCACATTCACAAACAATCCATTGCATTCTGTAGATTCAACAGTCCCATTAGGCTCAATAGCCATAGTCGAATTATCTTTAGGTCTAACCCTATCCCCTTTTTCAAAAACTAATAACTCAAATTCTCTTCCATTAATATAAAATCCTTTTGCTTCTCTGTTCATTAATAATTCCTCCTATATATTATTATTTTTATTTGCTTGATTTATAGAGAATTGTCCAAGGCCTAAAGTATTACATGGTTTAATTTCCTTATTACTTTTAAATAATTTTCTAAAGAATAATTTAACCTTATTCCACTTAGATTTATTTTCATATGGAGTTTTCCAATTTGATTCTCCTTGAATAATTTGTGATAATACATATGGATTAACACCACACTCCTTAGCTGATTTATTAATAGAATCTTTTAACATAATATTCCTCCTAATTATTATTCAATTGTTATTTGATAAGTAGCAACTCCACCTGTTTCATTATTTCTATCAAGATTTATAGCTTTCCATAGATATTCATTATGTTTTTCATCTAAATCATCTACTAATTTTATTATTTGTAGCCTATCTCCATCTTCCCAGTCATAACAATCAAGAGAATCTCCATTAATAATAGCTGCAAAGGGTAATTCTTTATTTCTTAAATCATTCACATCATTTATATTTACAGTACCTTCTAATTGTTTTACCAAATCAATTAATTCATTTTCTACTTTATCTTCACTCATATTAATAATTTCCTCCTATTCTATTTATATCTACTAACTATCTTAATTTCCTTCAATCGTTTTAATTCTTCCTCAGTCTCTTTTATCCAAGCTAACTGCATCTCTAAAGCCTTTTCCTTTAACACCTTACGATTATTACATATCATATAACAATCATTAAAATAAGCAGGTATATTTGTTATATTATCGGTGTTAACCATTAAATTTTTCATTGGTTCTATTCGTAACACTCCTTCTTCTTTTTTAAAGTATAATTGGTACATTTTAACCACTCCTATTCTATTTCTTCTATTACCTGGCTAAACTCAATTTCTAAATTTTCTTCTTTTTCGATCTGAAACTTTGCTGCTAACATATTTTCTTTATGAATTTCCATCTCCTCTCTATTTTCATATTCATATAAGAAACTTTTAAGCCGGCGTATATTCTTTAATACCACTCTCTCACCTCATTATTATTCATTTGTTATTCCTTATCTACTATAATACAACATAATTTATCCATTGTCAAGTTATTGTTTAATTGTTATTAATTTAATTTAAAAACTTTATTCTACAATAATATTTTTTATTATTTTAGTTTGTAGATAAGATGGATTTATAGGAAGCTGCTCTCCTTCTAAAATATCATAACTGGTATTAAATCTATCACACATTTCTTCAGCTAGAGCTTTATCTATATTATCTATAGATATTTTTAAATCAAATCTCCCTTCTCGAATTAATGCTTCGTCTAAACTGTCTATATAATTTGTAGTTGCTACAAACACAACATTTTCTGGACTCATTGTACCATCCAAAATATTTAACACTGTTCCTAACAGGGCTGCTGATTGATCAATATTTTCATTTTTACTATTATTTTCATCTTGGCCTCTTTTACTTAATAAACAGTCTATATCCTCGAATAAAATAACCGATTTTTCAGGAATATTTATAATCTTCTTAATCAATTCTTGTTCTTCTTTATACGACTTCATATTTATTATGTGCAAATTGTAATTCATATATGATGCTATCGCTCTAGCTAATGTAGTCTTACCTGTACCTGGACTACCATATAATAATATCCCTGTTTTATAAATTATCCCATGCTTTTTATAAAAAGGTTTTAATTTACTCCATTTATCTAAATGTTGAATTATCATATTTTTATTTGGAGTAAATATATCATCAAAGCTTTTACGGCTTATAGAATATGTATCCCAAATATCAGGCAATGGATAAGTTTTTATCATATCTTTTTTGTTATCAGAATTTATTGCATCATAAACTATGTTTCTATATTTATCTTTATTACCAATAATTCTAATTGTTATTTTATCCATACACTCATATGTATTCTGTATTATTTCTTTTGATAAAAAAATTAAAGTAAGTTTTTCTATAAAGAATACATATGATCCATAATTGATAGAAAACTTTGTCCTATCACCAGTAGAAGCATAATCTCTTTTTGCATTTAAATTATTTAGTAATACATTTTTATTTAATGAAAACAGCCACTTATTTAGCGCCTGATATGCGTCTTTATCCGATGATGTTGTTGAAAATGAAAAAGATATATTTGCTATTATTGTATTAAATATTTTTTCAGGTATCGCTTTAAATATATAGGCAAAATATCCTAAAATAGTTACATATATTAATGAAAAATTCATATTACTTCCTCCTCTAAATAGTATTGTTTAATTGTTATTTGTAATTTCCATAATCCATTCTTTTAATTCCTCAACAGAAATAATTCTACAATGTTCTCTTGAATACCATTCTCCGTTATCATAAAACACCATTTCTTTTTCATAATAATTAGTTATGATAGTTCTTAATATATTTACATAAGCCAATAATTCGTTCATAATACTTCCTCCTACCTCTCACCATATTTCTTACCAATATATTTTTTGCAGATTAAATTATCCATATAAAAATCACAGCTATCACATTTATCATTTACATTAGAAGTTAAATATATTTCTTCTTCACAATTACATTCTCCATTAGCTCCAGTATAATGATCTTCTTTATCATGACTATTAAATTTACAGGTAATCCATTCACATTTAATCATTTGATTTCTCCTTTTCAGATAACAATTGATTTAAACGAAATGCTTCTTGTAATCCTATATCTGTTAGAACCTCACTAGAATGAACAAATACCATCTCATATCCTTCAGGAAAATGTTTCTTGTATTCTACGTGTCTATCAAGTCTACAACCTTCTGATACTCCTAAATCCTGTGGTACATAACGCTCACTACTGCATAGATGACTTCCTAATACTTCTCCATCATCACCCATAGCATAAGCAATTCCATCTCCACCACCAACAACATTTGAAAAACAATAAATTTTATTCATTAATATTTATACCTCCTTATTATTATCTACAAAATACCCCATGACTTTAGTTGAGTACATTGTAGGACAATTATTTAAATTTGTAGTAATACAACTACCAACATCTGATTTTAAACTGCACTTTTTATTTAATAGTTCCTCATTATGTATTTTCTCTTCATGTCTATTAAGATCAAATGATATTATTTGAGTAAAAGTTTTATAGTGCCTTAATTCTCCCATAATATTTTCTCCTTTCACCTATTATAAAAAATCTATTTTATTGTATAATATTTTTGAAGTACGCTACTTGATTAACCTCAATGTTTTTATTATAGACATTATTTTTTCATCAGAATGTTTTAATAAATTGCTATAAAAATTTTTATACATCTTCATTTTACCCATGTTGTAGGCTTCAACAAATATAAAAATC
>NZ_JAENWM010000101.1 GCF_016650035.1 Clostridium sp. | reverse complement strand
TAAAACATGTCTCTAGGAGGGATTTTTCAAATTTTTACAGACTTGTCAAGCGTTTTATGCAGAAAAAATGGGGGAATCAACAAAAATTAATGATACTAGAAATGAGTAATCATAGGAGCTAATGAGTTTCCGTGAAAGCTCGGACCTTATAAGGGAGGATTAAGGTTTCATCCTTCAGTTAACCTTAGTATTATTAAATTTCTTGGTTTTGAACAAACATTAAAAAACTCACTAACAGGGCTACCAATTGGAGGTGCTAAGGGTGGAAGTGATTTTAATCCTAAGGGTAAGTCTAATAGGGAAGTAATGAGATTTTGTCAAAGCTTTATGACTGAACTTTCAAAGTATATTGGACCTGATGTAGATGTACCTGCTGGTGATATTGGTGTTGGTGGCCGTGAGATTGGTTTTCTGTTCGGTCAATATGCAAGACTTACAAACGAATTTACAGGAGTATTAACAGGCAAAGGAATACATTATGGTGGAAGTCTTGCGAGAACGGAAGCAACTGGATATGGAATGTGTTATTTTGTTGAAGAAATGCTTAAAGCCACTCGGAATTCTTTTGAAAATAAAACAGCTGTAATTTCTGGTTCAGGAAATGTTGCTATATACGGAGCTGAAAAGGCTATACATCTAGGGGCAAATGTAGTCGCATTAAGTGATTCTAATGGATATATATATGATGCTACTGGAATTAATTTAGATACAGTTAAGAAAATTAAAGAAGTTAATAGAGAAAGAATAAGCGAATATGTTAAATATCATCCACAAGCAGAATATCATGAAGGTTGTTCTGGAATTTGGACAATAAAGTGTGATATTGCACTTCCGTGTGCTACTCAGAACGAAATAGATGAAATTTCAGCGAAAGCTCTTGTGGCAAATGGATGTATTGCAGTTGGGGAAGGTGCAAATATGCCTTCAACACCAGAAGCAATTGAGGTATTCTTAAAGAATAAAATTCTTTTTGCACCTGCCAAAGCAGCAAATGCAGGGGGAGTTGCTACATCAGCTCTTGAAATGTCACAGAATAGCATGAGATACCCATGGACATTTGAAGAAGTAGATGTTCAATTAAAGGGTATAATGGTAGATATATATGCAAAGGTAAGTAATGCAGCAAAAGAATATGGATTTGAAGGTAATTTGGTTGCTGGAGCTAATATTGCTGGATTTATTAAAGTGGCAAATTCTATGTATTCCGAAGGAATAGCTTAGTTGAATTTAATATCTTATCTAAAAACAATTTAATGATGATATAAAACTGCTCAACCCTTAAGAAGGTTGGGCTTTTTAGTCCTAGGAGTCTATTCAACCCGATCATTTTCGAATTTAAATTGACTTTTCTGTGTTTTCAGTATAGTATATAAGAAAGAGAATAATTAGTTTAAAATTACTGTTTTATTTATATATATGCCTAAAGCATTAACGTAAAAAAAACCCAGTAAATGAATATCATTTACTGGTTTTTTTTGTTTTTTTAAAAGATATCTAGATACATCAACAAATGGAAACAAGCTTTAATTCATTTATTAAATTTAAGGAGTGATTTTATGACATTGGATGAAAAAATAATTGAACTGAAGGAAGAAATAATTGAAGGTGTACAAAAGTGTGTAACTATTAAAAGTGTAGAAGAAGAGCCAAAAGAGAATATGCCTTTTGGAGAAGGAGTTCAAAGAGCATTAGAATACAGTTTAAAACTTTCTAAGAATTTAGGGTTTAAAACTGTAAATCTAGATAACATGATAGCATATGCAGAGTATGGTGAAGGGGTGGAAATGATAGCAGTACTTGGGCATTTAGATGTAGTTCCAGAGGGCAACGGATGGACATATCCCCCTTATGGAGGAGAAATACATGATGGAAAGATATATGGAAGAGGAACTACTGATGATAAAGGACCTATTATAGGGGGATTATATGCACTAAAGGCAATCAAAGATCTAAATTTACCTCTTAAAAAAAGAGTAAGAATAATATTCGGATTAAATGAAGAAACTGGCAGCAGGTGTGTAAAGCATTACATAGAAAAAGGTGGGGAAATGCCTTCAGCAGGATTTACACCAGATGCTGAGTATCCAATTATAAATGGGGAAAAAGGAATAGTTACAAGCAGTTACAATAGGAGCTTAAATCAGGAGGGGGAATATATTCTTAAATCAATTAAAGGAGGTATTGCACCTAATGTAGTTCCAGAATACGTAGAAGCAAAAATAAAAGTACCTACGGCTATGATAAATAAAGTGAAAAATTTAGCAGAAGGTGTAGTGGAAATAGGAATAGAGGAGAAAGAAGGTCTTTTATTAATTAAAAGCTTTGGAATTTCTGCTCATGGAAGTAGACCGGAAGAGGGCAAAAATGCAATAAGCCATCTACTACTATTTTTGGGGAAATTAGATTTTATAGGTGATGTTAAAGAGTTTATAGCTTTCATGAATAAAAATATAGGGTTAGATACAGAAGGAAGAAATCTAGGTATATATTTACAAGATGAAATGTCGGGTAAATTTGTGTTTAACTTAGGAGTGTTATTAGCAAACGAAAAAGAAGTAAATATTTCTATTAATATGAGATACCCTGTGACCAAAAAATACGAAGATTTTAAACAGATTTTTGAAAATAGAATGACGGAAGGTAAAATGAAAGAAGTGTCCACAAGACATAAGAAAAGTCTTTATGTGTCACCTGATAGTAAGTTTATAAAACAATTGCAAAAAGTTTATGAAGAAAAGGTAGGAGAAAAAGCTGAACTAATATCCATAGGTGGTGGAACTTATGCAAAAAGCATGGAAAATATAGTAGCTTTTGGACCTATATTTAAAGGACAACCTATGGTTGAACATAAACCAAATGAGTATATAGAAATAGATTCACTAATAAAAAATGTTCAGATAATGGCAGCAGCTATCTATGAATTAGCAAATTAATTATGTTAACTAAATTTTAGGGGGGAAAATAAATGATTACAAATGGATTTACTTATGTTGCATTTCTTCTATTCTTCGCAGGTATGATTGTACTTGCAGAAAAAAAATCAAAGTCAAAACTTTTCAATTATATTCCTGCTATAGTACTGCTGTATTTTACAGCAATGTTGCTTTCAACTTTTGGTATGTGGGAGAAAAATGATTCAATAACTGCAGTTTATAAAGCGTTAAAGGGTAATTTGCTTCCGGCAATGATATTCCTAATGCTTTTAAGATGTGATATGAGGAAAATATTAAAATTAGGACCTAAAATGTTACTAGGATTTTTTGCAGCAACTTTAAGTATAATGTTAGGATTTATAGTGACATATGCAATTTTTAAAGGATTTTATGAAGTGGATACTTGGAAATCTTTTGCAGCGCTTGCAGGAAGTTGGATAGGTGGTACTGGAAATATGGTAGCTGTGCAAGGTGCGCTTAATATACCTGATTCAAAACTTGGATACGCTCTGCTTATGGATTCTGTAAACTACTCTGTATGGGTAATGTTTCTATTGTGGTTAGTTTCATTTGCCCCTAAATTTAACAAATGGACAAAATCTGATACATCACTAATAGACGAAATAGGGGAAAAATTAAATGCAGATAAAGAAAGTATAAGTAAAGAAATACAATTTGTAGATTTGATGGTATTACTTGGATTAAGTTTATTTGTTTCTGCAATAGCTCAAAATTTGGGTGGTATGCTTCCACAAACTGTATTTTTGACAGGAACAACATGGACAGTTCTCATAGCTACTTTAGTGGGAGTAATACTTGCAATGACACCAGTTGCAAAAATACCTGGTTCCACACAGTTGGCTAATATAATGCTTTACCTAATAGTTGCGCTTATAGCATCTAGAGCAAATTTTGCAGAACTAACACAGGCACCAATTTATATAATTTCAGGGTTTTGTATACTTGCGGTACATTTTATAATTTCAGTTTTAGCCGCTAAAATATTTAAACTAGACTTATTTACCATAGGAGTCGCAAGTCTTGCAAATATAGGAGGAGTTGCTTCAGCACCAATATTAGCTGGGGCATATAGTGAAGCATTAGTACCTATAGGGATTTTGATGGGACTTATGGGGTATATTGTAGGAACAGGAGCGGCACTTGTGGTAGGTAAAATACTTTCTATTATGTGATAAATATACAACTAAAACAAATTAGCTTATAAAATAAGTTAATATAATGTATAATATCCTTTGAGGTGGTTTATATGTATAACAAAAATACAATATATGTAGTTGGTAATGCTAAAACCAATACAGAGAATGCTATAACTAATAAGTTCAGTTCATTTTTTATAGGGTTTGTGGTAGATGTAGAGACAGATACAATAATTGATTTAAGCTGTTCATCCACAATAAGAACTACAGATGATTTTATAAAAACACTTTTGATGGGAAGAAGCTTGAAAGTATTTGATCAAGATTTAGAAGATGAAGTAAAAAAAAGATATCATGGTTCATCTCAAAGGGCTATTGTAGTCGCTTATAAAGATGGTGTAAAAAAATACAATGAAGTGAAATTAAGATGTTTTTAAAATTTACTGCTTTGTTCAAAGTGAATGGGATTATACCTATTTAAAAGTGAATGAAACCCAGTAAAGGCAAACCTTTGGTTATGCTTTTTCTGGGTTTTTATTATATGAAATTTAAGGAGGAATTAACATGAAAATAATTGATATAAAAATAGGACGGATATCTGTCCCTCTTAGAACACCATTTAAAACTGCTGTAAGAACTGTTAATAGTGTAGAGGATATTATAGTAGAAGTTCATACTGATACTGGGAATATAGGTTTTGGAGAAGCACCACCTACGGGAGTTATAACAGGTGATACCGCAGGAGCTATAATAGGAGCTATAGAAGATCATATAAAGAAGAGTATGGTAGGACTAAAAATAGAAAATTTCGAAGAGATAATGTTGAAACTAAATAGCTGTATTCTAAAAAACACTAGTGCAAAGGCAGCAGTGGATATGGCACTATATGATTTATATGGCCAGTTATATGGAGCACCTTTATATAAGCTGTTAGGTGGATATAGAAAAGAAATAACAACAGATATAACCATAAGTGTAAATACTCCAGAAGAAATGGCAAGGGATAGTTTAGATGCTATAAATAGAGGATACAATACTCTTAAAATAAAAGTGGGGAAAGATTCAGCACGGGATATGGAAAGAATGAAAGCAATAAGGCAAGCAGTAGGTTATAATGTTAATCTTAGAATTGATGCAAATCAAGGTTGGAAGCCAAAGGAAGCTGTAAATATATTAAGAAAAATGGAGGACGCAGGGCTACAAATAGAGTTTGTAGAACAACCAGTCTCAGCACATGATATAGATGGATTAAAATTTGTTACAGATAATATATATATACCAGTTTTGGCAGATGAAAGTGTGTTTTCTCCTATGGATGCAATAAATATTTTACAGAGGAGAGCAGCAGATTTTGTAAATATAAAACTTATGAAAACAGGCGGAATATATAATGCTCTTAAAATATGCTCTTTAGCAGAAATGTATGGGGTTGAATGCATGATAGGCTGTATGTTAGAAGCAAAGGTAAGTGTAACTGCAGCTGTTCATTTAGCTTGTGCAAAGAGTATTATTACTAAAATTGATTTAGATGGTCCTGTTCTATGCAAAGAGGATCCTATAATCGGAGGAGCAATATTTAATGAATCTAAAATAATACTTACAGATGAACCAGGACTGGGTATAAAATCTATAAATTATTCAAGAGCACCAGTTTCTAGTTTTTATTAAGAAATATATGAAATTAAAAAAGTTTTTTATTTTAGGTTATCTTACTGAATTGTAAGATAACCTTTTTTTATTTTGTAGCTTATAATGCACTGTTATGGTAAAATTAACTAAAAAAATAAATGAATATTAAATTTCATCATAAAACTCACACAAAAAGGGTTTTTTAAAAAAAATTCGAATATAAGTAATAAGTATAAAAAATATTTATAAAGGGAGGTCAATGATATGAAAAAAGATAATACTCTGAATTCTGCTAAAAAAGTTTTAAAGTCAACAGCAGAAAAAGTTATAAAATCAACTGAAGAAACAGCAGAAGGTGCAAGGAAAATAGCTTCTGATATTGTTACAAAAGGAAATGTGCAAAAGACATTTGATGCACTAAAAAATTCTGCTAAAAATGTTAAAGCAAAAGCTACAAGAACAACAAATGTTGCAAAAAAAACAGTAGATAAAAAAGTGGATGTTGCATTCTACGTTCAATATCAGGGCAAAGAGGTTTCAAAAGGAACAATTCTAGAAAAAGTTTATGAAGAATGGGTAAAATCCCATAAACCCTCAGAAATCAAAACCTTAGAGGTGTATTTAAAGGTTGAAGAAGATACAGCCTATTGTCTTATAAATGGGGAGATTAGCATAGATCTTAAATTATCTTAATATGAGTTCATAAATATAATAGAAGGCTTATGGCCTTTTATTATATTTATGTTTTTTTGTAAACTTATTTAGTGTGTTTACTTTTTGATATAAATATTAATATTTTAATATATAATATTGGTAATATATTTAGATAATATCGTAAGTATTAATAGGGAAAATAGATTATAATGATATTATTATAAATCTAAATTAAGGGGGAATGGGAAAAATGAGAAGTGATTCAGTAAAAAAAGGTATTCAGCAGGCACCACATAGATCTCTCCTTAATGCGCTTGGAATGACAGAGGAAGAAGTTAAAAGACCACTAATAGGTATTGTTAGTTCTTATAATGAAATTGTACCAGGGCATATGAACTTAGATAAAATAGTGGAGGCAGTAAAACTTGGCGTTGCCATGGCAGGGGGAACTCCTATTGTATTCCCAGCCATAGCAGTATGTGACGGTATTGCCATGGGACATCAAGGAATGAAATACTCACTTGCAACTAGGGAGCTAATTGCAGACTCTACAGAAGCGATGGCAATGGCACATGCCTTTGATGCACTAGTAATGGTGCCAAACTGTGATAAAAACGTACCAGGGCTTTTGATGGCAGCGGCAAGAGTTAATATTCCAACAATATTTGTAAGTGGGGGACCAATGCTTGCAGGGAAAATCGGTAGAAAGAAAACAAGCCTATCTTCCGTGTTTGAGGCAGTAGGTGCATATTCAGCATCTAAAATGTCATTGGAGGAAGTACAAGAATATGAAATGAAAGCATGTCCAACTTGTGGATCATGTTCAGGTATGTTCACAGCTAATAGTATGAACTGCCTAACAGAAGCTTTAGGAATGGGACTTAAAGGTAACGGAACCATACCGGCTGTTTATTCAGCAAGAATACGGCTGGCAAAACATGCTGGAATGCAAATCATGGAGCTACTCAAAAAAGATATTAAGCCTAGAGACATTATGACAAAAGACGCATTTATGAACGCACTTACCATAGACATGGCACTTGGCTGCAGTACAAACAGTATGCTTCATTTACCAGCCATTGCTCATGAAGTAGGAATTGAACTTAATCTTGACATTGCAAATGAAATCAGTGCAAAGACCCCTAACCTTTGTCATCTAGCGCCAGCTGGAGAAGCATACATGGAAGATCTTGATGAGGCAGGAGGAGTATATGCTGTTATGAATGAGCTCGACAAAAAAGGTCTACTGAAAACAGATATTATTACCTGTACAGGTAAAACAGTATTAGAAAATATTGCTGGTTGCATCAACACGAATAAGGATATTATTAGACCTATTGAAAATCCATTTAGCGAGACAGGCGGAATCGCAGTGCTTAAAGGCAATTTGGCACCAGACTCCTGCGTTGTAAAACGCTCTGCAGTGGTACCGGAAATGATGAAGCATCAAGGGCCAGCAAGAGTATTCGAATGCGAAGAAGATGCAAATACAGCAATCATGGGTGGTAAGATTGTAGCGGGAGATGTAGTAGTAATAAGATATGAAGGTCCTAAGGGTGGTCCAGGCATGAGAGAAATGCTCAACCCAACCTCTGCTATCATAGGAATGGGACTCGGCAGCACAGTAGCACTCATAACAGATGGACGCTTTAGTGGTGCATCAAGAGGCGCAGCAATAGGTCATGTATCACCGGAAGCTGCAGTAGGAGGAAATATAGCACTTGTTGAAGAGGGAGATACGATTGAAATAGATATTATGGCAAACACAATATACTTTGATGTATCAGAAGAAGAACTGACAACTAGAAGAGTAAATTGGAAACCAAGACAACCCAAAATTACAAGTGGTTATCTTGCACGTTATGCAGCCTTAGTAACATCTGGTAACAGAGGAGCAGTATTAGAAATACCTGGAAAATAAAAAAAGCAAATCCTATTAATAGGATTTGCTTTTTTTTATAAATGACTTATAATGTATATATTATAAGCGTTTGAGGTGGTGAACGGTGTGAATCTTCTGGACAATATAAATAAATTTGATATACAAAAATTTGAATGGGGGGAAATTTCATGGATACATGAACCAATCGACTCTCCTTATAGAAGACTTAGTGTGGCGCAAGTGAAAATTTATCCCGGATGTCAGCAAAAAAAACACTCGCATCTAGGAGAGGAGCAACTTTTTTACGTTGAAGAGGGACAAGGTATTTTTATTACAGATGGTAAAAAAGAAGATATGTGTAAATCCATGATTGTTTACTGTCCTCCCTATTCAGAGCATGAGGTATATAACATAGGGAAACAAGATTTAATTTTCTTAGTAACGTACGTGCCCATAAAATTAATTCAATTGGAAAACCACTACATGATTGTAATGGATAGAAATATGCAGGATATGATTCCTATAGAAATACTTAAAAATATTAAAGACCAATTGTCTGAGATTTTAAAAATTACAATTAATATTTACGATGAGAACAATAAACTTCTTACACAAGGAGACGATAAAAATAGCTTTTGCAAAATATGTACTTCACATCAACAGTGCTATAAAATGAAGTATGCTAGCGATAGCGTTGACCAATTATTTAATAAAATGTACAAATGTGAATATGGATTAACAGAAATAGAGGTGCCAATTACGTTAAATGACAATGTTTTTGGATATTTAAAGAGTGACAGCTTCATTCTGCAAAAATCCGAAGATATCAAGGAAAAGGTTTTTCAAATGGCACAAAAACTAGAAATAGAGGAGGATGTTATATTGACATCCTACGAACAAATCCCTGGCATAATTAAAAGCCGTATATATGTAATAGAAGAGTCTTTAACCATTGCAGCACAACTAATTCAAAAGATGTTAGAACGTAGTATTCTAGAACATGAACTTGTAGAAAAAGATAACGAAATATTGATAAGTACAAAAGAAAAAATACAGTTAAAAGATGCACTGAAAAAAGCCAATGTTAAAATGTATAACGAAAAAATATTTGCGGGAGGTATAAGCTTACAAAAGGACATCGTCTACCCATATGAACTAGAAATCATGCTAGAAGATGCTATCAAAGGACTTGATGTGAAAAAGATAGAAGAGGGCATTAATATCTACAGGAATATAGACACTCATAGCGACGGTATAGTGAAAGAAATGATTATTGTTTTATCCAGAACAGCTTTAAGAGGATTGGAAGATATACAAATCATATCACAGGTGAGAAAAAAATATGATAAATATCTGCAAAACATTGAAAAAGAAGACCCGTGGGAGATTTTAAAATATTTTTGCTTTGATTGCATTGAAGAGTATAAAAAAATTTTAAAAAGTAATGGAAGAAAACTTATAGATAATATTAACATGTATATTAATGTTCATTATAAGGAAGATTTAAACTTAAATCTAATTGCTGATTTATTTTTTATTAGTCCAAATTATTTAAGTTCTCTTTTTAATGAAAAAAACCATATATCATTTAGTAATTTTGTGCAAAATTTAAGAATTGAAGAAGCAAAGAAAATTTTAATGGCTACCAATATGAAAGTTAAAGATATTAGTAAGAAGGTGGGTTATAAAAACTACAGTTATTTTGTGAATTTATTTACAAAGAATGTAGGCATGACGCCCAATGCATATAGAGGGAAGGTTCGACCCTCAAATTAACAAATATTAACTAAATATGGGAGTATATTAATACTAAAAAAAGATAAAGATAAAATGTAGCAACATTCATTTGCTAATTTTATCTTTTGTATTTTATAGTATTTTATTTTTTGAATACACGGGTTAATAATTGAGATAAAATTGTCGTTATAGAGTGAATATTAAGATGATTTGCCTAAAAGTGGCACATTGTAAGTAGGTCAGCTGTTTTCTATTTAACGACGGGAGGAAAAATATTATGAGAAATCTAATGGAAAAATGGAATGGAATGAGTCTTGTAAAGCGAATAATTGTAGGCTTAATTGTTGGTATTATTCTGGCGGTAACGATTCCAGAACAAGCAAAATCAGTAGTCATTTTCGGTTCTTTATTTGTAGGTGCATTAAAAGCGATTGCACCTATCTTAGTATTTTTTTTGGTTATGTCAGCCATCTCTCAACATAGGAGTGGTCATAAAACCAATATGAAGTCCATTATTGGACTTTATCTTTTAGGAACATTCTTAGCAGCACTTGTTGCTGTTGTTGCTAGTTTTATGTTCCCGGTTACGTTAACACTTACAGCAGGTGTTGAGAATATTACACCTCCTGGAGGTGTGGTAGAAGTTCTCAGAACATTACTTCTTAACGTTGTTGATAACCCAGTAAAAGCACTTTTTAATGCCAATTATATCGGTATATTGTCTTGGGCATTACTTCTTGGATTTGCTTTAAAAAATGCGCCTGATACAACAAAAACAATGATTGCTAATTTCTCAGATGCATTAACTCAAATGGTTAGATGGGTCATAAACTTTGCACCACTCGGTATTATGGGTCTCGTATTTGAGGCTATTGCTACAAGTGGAATTGAGGCCTTACTCAGCTATGGAAAGTTGCTTGGAGTTCTGCTTGGTTGTATGGTCTTTATGGCTCTTGTTGTAAATCCAATCATTGTATATGTAAATATTCGTAAAAATCCATACCCACTTGTACTTAGGTGCTTGAGGGAAAGTGGTATTACAGCATTCTTTACACGTAGCTCAGCTGCAAATATTCCTGTAAATATGACATTGTGTGAAAAACTTGGATTGGATAAAGATACGTATACAGTTTCCATTCCATTAGGCGCTACCATAAATATGGCTGGTGCAGCTATTACCATTACTGTTTTAACTCTTGCCGCTGTTACTACACTAGGAATTAAAGTGGATATGGCTACTGCATTAATACTCAGCATACTTGCTGCTGTAAGTGCTTGTGGTGCTTCAGGTGTAGCTGGTGGGTCACTGCTCCTGATTCCTCTAGCAGCTAGTTTATTCGGGATTCCAAATGATATTGCTATGAAGGTAGTTGGTGTAGGTTTTATCGTAGGTGTTTTACAAGACTCTTTTGAAACAGGACTTAATTCATCTACAGATGCACTTTTCACAGCGACAGCTGAATTTGCGAAGTGGCGTAAAGAAGGAAAAGAAATTATCATAAATAAATATTAAACGAATTGTAAAATTTAATTAAAATTAATTAGATTGTTATAAAATTTAACAAGAACTTAATTAAGTAATAGAGAATAAAAAGATGGCTACCTATATTAATATATAGGTAGCCATCTTTTTAATTTAAGATTTAATAGGAGTAAATTGGAATATTAAAAGTTATATGGATAATATCTATGTTGTTTCATATCTAAAAATTGTATTGAAGAAACGCATTCCTGAAATCTGTGATTCAAAACCTTCCAATTTATATTTTCAATAAATGTAGAAATATATTTCCTTCTATCTGTTCCAAAATCCATAAAATATGCATGCTCATAAACGTCCATAATTAATATTGGACAAGAAAGCCAAACAGCACCAATATCGTGTGAATCACTTCCTATTATGTGCAATTTATTATCAATTAAATCAATGGTAAGAACTACCCAACCTCTCATGGATAATCCTACATTTGTAAGGTAAGATATAAAGTTATCATAAGAAGAAAATTGATTTATTATAGCATTTAGTAACGGACCATAAGGAATGTTATTTCCTTCCACTATGTTTTCAAAATAAAGATCATGAAGTTTTACACCATTAAGCGAATATGTCTCTCCAAGTTTTAAACTACGCATTCTAGACATAATAGAATTGCTATCAATGTAATCTGTTGGTATATAGTGAGTATTATATATTTCATTTAATTTGCTTACGTACCCTAAATATAATTTGTAATGATCATTGAGCTGTTTTATAGAAATACCATTGACTGATTTAAAATCAAAAGTTTCAGGCTTTAAATCGTACATAAATCACCTCTCTAAATATTATTGTGCACTCTCGGAAACTCTTAATGCATTGCTAACTCTTGATTCATTTTTGCTCAAAAATCAACTTCACCTCAGAATTTCTTCGTGCTATATATTGTACGGATAGCTTAGATAATCCAAGCTATTCGTAGCATTATCT
>NZ_JAENWM010000141.1 GCF_016650035.1 Clostridium sp. | reverse complement strand
CCTCCGCCGTGACAGGGCGGCACTCTAACCAACTGAGCCACTGGGCCATATGTGGTGGGAACAACAGGGTTCGAACCTGTGACCCTCTGCTTGTAAGGCAGATGCTCTCCCAGCTGAGCTATGCTCCCACATATCTTCATTAGACTTTTATAGTTTACATTAAATCATAAAACTTGTCAACACTTTTATTACTTAAGTGTCTTTTTATTTAAATGTTAACTTTTTATCTAATGAGCACATTACTATATTATAAAACTTTGTTACAGTTGTCAATAGCAAATAATAGTTTTATCCATAGCCATTTCACTTATACTCCACAATTATAGGATTTGCTCCATTTTACATCGTTTTAAAAGATTTGGTAATATACTCATATATTGAATGAATTCCTAAAAAAACTTTACTATTATTTATGAATTTACATTTTTTAATAATTGCCCGATATCTTCATGATTAAATTCATAATTCTTATTACAAAAATGGCATTTAATTTCTTCTGTTTTACCATCATTATATATTTCTTCTAAATCCACTTTGCCTATACTTATTAACGCCCTTTCAACTCTTTCTCTACAACAATCGCATTTATACATGGGCACAATTTCTTCATGTATTTTAAGTTGCATATCTTCAAAAATAAACTCTAAAATTTCTTCAATGCTCATCCCTTTTGATATGAACTCTGTTATAGAAGGAACCTCTTCCAGTCTATAAGTTATTATATCAGCTACAAATTCATCTGCACCAGGCATCATCTGAATTATAAACCCACCTGAAGCTTTGATGCTCATATCTGTATCTACTAAAACTCCAAGTCCCACAGCTGAAGGAGTTTGCTCTGAAACGGTGAAGTAATAAGCTAAATCATCTCCAATTTCACCTGTGCTAATTGGTACTTGACCTACATATGGTTCCTTTAACCCTAAATCTCTTATAACTCTTAAATAACCATCAACACCTATTGCACCACTCACATCAAGTTTACCCTTATTATTAGCAGGTAAATCTATATTTGGGTTTCCTATATATCCTTTTACTGTTGAATCTGCATGGGCAGTTACAAGCACTCCTTTAGCTTCTCCTCCACCATTAATCTGAAGTGTTAAACTATCACCCTTAGACTTTAGCATGGTTCCCATAAGAACACCTGCTGTCAGCATCCTTCCTAAAGCCGCCGCTGCTGTTGGAGCACACTTTTGCATTGTAACTCCCTCATTTACTAAATCCGTAGTTATTGCCGCAATTATTCTAACTTGACCCCCTTTAGCAGTAGCTCTCACTAATTTATCCATATAAATGCCTCCTATAAATTATTATTGTTTTTCAACTTCTTTAGCACATAACATATTCGCTCTGTGTCCCTTTCCACTACCTTCTCTTCATAGTTATCTAGCTTTTTTAATACTTCAAATCCTATTTCTTTTAAAACTTTTTCTATATATTCTTCACTGTAAGCTCTTTCTTCATGATGCTCATCAAATCGTCTGTATACTTGTCCCTCTTTTACAAAAAATATCAAATTCATATCTACTATGTCATTTTCTAAATAATTTTCCCACACGTACACTACATCATCTGAATCATAATTATAAGTATTATTACCAAGCACACTTGTAAGTTTATAATAAGAATTTATGTCAAAAATAAATAAGCCATCATCTTTTAATAAATCGTAAGCACCTAATAAATACTTCTTGAAATTTTCTTCTTCTAATATATAATTGCTAGAATCTAAACAACAAGTTATGAGATTAAAGGTATTGTTCAAATTAAGAAGGCAAATATCTTGGCATATAAATTTTGCTTTTATACCTATCTCTCTCATTTTTTGCTCTGCTTCACTTAACATATCAGAAGATAAATCCACTGCCCATATATACTTAAATTCACTTGCAATTTCTACAGTAAGATTTCCTGTACCACAGGCTAAATCCAAATAACTATCGCAATCGATATTATTTTCACTGCAAATATTCAATATGTTTAAAGCCCATGTTTTATAATCAATATCAGAATTAATTAATTTATCATATATATGAGCGAACTCTTTATAGCAATTCATACTAACATTTCTCCTTTTTCAAACATTTCCTTTCTAAAACTAAAAGGTATATAATATTTTAACCTATACACCAACTATTGTCCAAAATAATTTACATAAAGCACTCATATATAATATTTTATATGAATTATTTTGAACAAGTATTTTAAAAATCTTCGTTTTTAGGAAGATTTATTATTTTCTTTCTTTTTGTCATTAACCCCCCAATTCTACCCGTTTCCTCTGCTGTCAGTCCACTCCACCCATAAGCCTCTATTTTATCTGTTAATCCTAGTTCGTCTGCTATTTCATATTTTAAGGTTTCACGCATGGTCTCATTTTTAGTTAGCTCTTTATTTGTTCTTAATTTAGCTTTTATAATTTTCTTTAAAGGTGTTTTACCCATGATATCCCTCCAAATTGTAATATATATTTTTTATAGTTTTGATATTATCTTTTATTTTTTACAATTAGGAGCTATTTTATTCACACTAAAAAAAAGAAAAGTATGCAATACTTTTCTTACAAAAATATATAGTGGGGTAATGTTTATTACCCCACTAATGAATTCATTGTTTGTATTTCATATTTCAAAATATTAAGAGTTATTTTTTCAAGTTCAACTTACCATCATATAAATGACATGCAACAAAATGTCCTGGTTCTATCTCTATCATTTCAGGTTTATTTTCTCTACACATATCCATAGCCTTATTACACCTATCAACAAATTTACATCCATTAGGAGGGTTTATAGGACTAGGAACATCACCTTCAAGCATTATCCTTTGTCTAGTCCTTTCAAGCACTGGATCCGGTCTTGGAATAGATGATAACAGTGCCTGAGTATACGGATGGAGTGGTTTGTTGTATAGCTCATCACTTTTAGCAACCTCTGCAAGTGCCCCAAGATACATTACGCACACTCTGTCTGAAATATATCTAACCATTGAAAGGTCATGGGCGATAAACAAAAATGTTAAACCATATTTTGTTTGTAACTCTTGAAGTAAATTGACTACTTGAGCTTGAACAGAAACATCTAAGGCTGATATAGGTTCATCACATACTATAAAATCAGGATCTACTGCAAGGGCACGAGCAATTCCTATTCTCTGCCTCTGTCCACCACTAAATTCATGTGGAAATCTATTTGCATGTTCCTTATTAAGTCCAACCAAATTTAATAGCTCATCAATTCTTTCTTTTCTTTCTTGTCCATAACTAAGCTTGTGAATATCAATACCCTCTGCAATAATATCAGATACAAGCATTCTAGGATTTAAAGAAGCATACGGATCTTGAAAAATCATTTGTGCACGTCTATTATATTGCTTTAAATCTTTTCCTTTTAGGTTATGCACAGATTTACCTTCAAACTCCACAGTACCTGATGTAGCCTCATAAATTCTTAAGATAGTACGTCCACATGTTGATTTCCCACAACCTGACTCCCCTACAAGACCTAGTGTTTCACCTTTATAAATATCAAAACTTATATCATCAACAGCTTTTAAATATTGATTTTTTCCAACATAAAAGTATTTTTTTAAGTTTTTTACACTAAGAAGTATTTCTTTTTTATCTAATTCAGCCATTTTAATTGTCACCTCTTTTTTTAACATATTCTATTGATCCTTTAAAAATAATAGGAGTGTCTACTTTTGGAGCATCCGGGTGACTTAACCAACAAGCAGACCCATGTCCCTCACTAATAATGAAGCTTGGAGGCATTTTTTCTCTACAAATTTTCATTGAAAATTCACATCTATCTGCAAATGGGCATCCAGTTGGAGGAGCAAATAAATCTGGTGGTGTGCCTTCTATTGAAGATAATTTATTACCGGTTTTAACAACATCTACCCTTGGTACTGAACTTAAAAGTCCCCAAGTATATGGGTGTTTTGGATTATAATATAATTCTTCAGTATCTGCATACTCTACGATTTTTCCTCCATACATAACTGCTACTCTTTGTGAAACATTAGCAACAACTCCCAAATCGTGAGTAATCATTATAATAGAAGTATTTATAGTCTTTTGTAAATCCTTCATAAGCTCAAGTATTTGGGCTTGAATTGTAACATCCAAAGCAGTTGTGGGTTCATCAGCGATAAGAAGCTTAGGATTACATACGAGTGCTATTGCAATCATAGCACGCTGACGCATCCCCCCAGAAAACTGATGTGGATATTCGTTTACTCGTCGTTCTGCATTTGGTATTTGAACGAGTTTTAACATATCAATTACCTTTTTATCGGCTTCGGCTTTCGTCATATCACTTTTATGACTCATAAGTCCTTCTAATATTTGCCTTCCAATTTTCATAGTAGGATTAAGAGAAGTCATTGGGTCCTGAAATATCATGCCTATTTCTTTACCTCTAATCTTCCTCATTTCCTTCTCTGTCCTAGTAACTATATCTTCACCATTAAAAATAATCTTACCACTTTTAAAACGTGCAGGCGGTTCTGGATTTAACCTCATTATAGATTTTGCAGTTACAGATTTCCCACAACCGGATTCTCCAACAATCGCTAAAGTCTCTCCCTCAAATAAGTCAAAGGAAACGCCACGAACTGCTTGAACCTCACCTGCATAGGTGTCAAAAGAAACTTGCAAATCTTCAACTTCTAATATTTTCTTTTTCATGTGTGTAGCCTCCTATTTCCTTAATTTAGGATCAAGTGCATCCCTTAGACCATCACCAAGTATATTAAATGCAAGCATAATTAAACAAAGTACAGCTGCAGGTATTATAAGTAAGTGTGGGTATTGATAAAAAATCTTTGCCCCATCATTAACTAGAACTCCTAGTGATGCATATGGTGCTGGTACACCGAGCCCAATAAAACTTAAAAACGCTTCTGCAAAAATCATTCTTGGAATCATCATAGTCATATTAACTATTATCGGCCCCATAGTATTGGGTATCAAATGCTTAAAAATAACTCTTTTAGAAGAAGCACCTAATGTTTGTGATGCGAGTACATATTCACTTTGTTTTAATCTTAAAACTTCTCCACGAACCAAAACTGCAGTTGTCATCCAACCTGTACTTGCAAGAACAAAGGTAATGGTAAGAATACCCGGATCCATTATAATAGATAATAACATTATATATAATAAAGATGGTATAACCATAAGAATTTCAATAACTCTACTCATTATATTATCTGCCATTCCACCAATATACCCAGATATTCCTCCATATACAACTCCAAATAGCCCTGTAAACAGAACTGATGTTACTGCAATAAGGAAAGAAACCCTTGTGCCTTCCCACAATCTAGTCCATAAATCACGACCAAGGTCATCAGTTCCAAGCCAATATTTGATGTTGAATTTTTTCTCTCCATTTGTTTCCATAACTAAACTTCCGAAACTTTTTTTGAAAGTGACTCCTCTAAAATCGGGGTCTTCTTTTAAGAGCTTTTCACCTTCAATATTTAATTTATCTACAATTGAATCCCAATCGTCTTCTGTAGTTGTTGTTATCTCTAACTTATACTCTTTTTTGTCTCCTTGGTAGGATGCTTCGGATTCATCACCAACAATAAAGCCTAACTTTCCACCTTCTTCTTTCAGTTTAACACTAGTAAATTTCAATTTAGTTTTTCTAAGGTTAGGTCTATACTTATTATACTCAAACACAGAATTGGAAGATAATTTTAAACTCCTCTGATTTGAAAGGATAAAGGTTTGGTCTTTTAAACTCAATACCTGCCTTCTATAATTATGTCCATATAGTTGTTTTGAAATTACTGGACCTACCAGTGCCAAAATAATTAACAAAATTAAAACCCAAAAAGAAATTATGGATGGCTTACTCTTTTTTAATCTTCTGTATGAATCTTGTAAATATGACATACTAGGGCGTTTTATGCTCTGCGCAGCTTCGAGGTTTTTACCAACAAGTTCAAATTGCTCCTTTTCTATTTTGTCCATTTGGCTATTTACCCCCTTTATTTGATAGAGCTTTCACGGAAACTCCTTAGCTCCTGTGATTACTCATTTTTAGCATCATTAATTTTTGTTGATTCCCCCACTTTTTTCGCATAAAACACTTGACAAGTCTGTAAAATTTTGCGGTCCTCCTCCTAAAGACATGTTT
>NZ_JAENWM010000015.1 GCF_016650035.1 Clostridium sp. | reverse complement strand
GCTTTGTACAAACATGAGAGATTTGAAATAATAAATTGCTGATAATCAGCATGAGTGCTCCAATTTTTAAGCATAAAATAATCCTCCTTTTAAAACATGTCTCTAGGAGGGATTTTTCGAATTTTTACAGACTTGTCAAGCGTTTTATGCAGAAAAAATGGGGGAATCAACAAAAATTAATGATACTAGAAATGAGTAATCATAGGAGCTAATGAGTTTCCGTGAAAGCTCTATTACAAATAGGGGGCTAGAATTTAAGATAAGTATTTGCTACAAAACCTTGGATAATAACTTGTTTTTAAATATAAGCAATAAAGATCTACCAGTCAAAAGGAATGCTAAAAACAGAAACTACAATAAAATACGGCAAGTTCTCTTTGTACTTAACTTTATACCATTCCCCTAAGTCATCAACAATACTGAAACAATCATACTGGTGTAATTGAGTTATTGTATTGGATATATTTTTTTGATTCGGAGTTTTTCTTAAATTTAATGATTCACCAGTAACTATCCCTAAACCTAAAGAGGTCAACTCAAAGACTTACAGACCTTTGTCAGATCATAAATAGCCACTATTGAATCTTCATTTAAATCATATATTGTGTTGCTTGTATTGTATTCTTTAGCCATAGAAGATAAATCAAGTATGTCCACAACACCATCCTTGTCGAAGTCTTCAGCTAAGACCTGTGCATAACTGGAAATAAACATGTAAAATAGTACGGTTAAGGATATAGTTGTAATTATTCTCTTCATAGTACTTCCCCTAGTGTGTTTTGAACTAATTCATACAATTAAACTTAGTAAATTAGCTTGTACACATAATCATACACGGTTTGTATTATATTACAATGAATACGCATTAATGGGTGTTAATTAATGTGATAGTAGATTTAATACAGTATTATGCAAATATAATATGATCTTTGTATTCAGAAGTCATATTTTTGAACGATAATCATAGAGTATGTCTAATAAAATTTATAATATTGTAAGGAAATTGATAACTTACTTAAAAAATAAACTAAAATACAGAGGAGTGTTTTAATGTATAAAGTAAAAAAAACTAATGGTATTATTAAAAATGCATTTAGGGTGGGGTCCATAATTGTATGCATAATTTTAATAAGTTATAATCTTCCTAATTCACAAAAACTAGTTTTTGCAGATAATGGAGATACAAAAATAGATTTAAACAATGATGGCAAGGAAGAGATAGTAAAGTTTAATGGCGGTGAGCTTAAAATTTATAATTCCGATGGAAAGCTTATTTTTCAAAAGGATGAAGATAAAAGTGTTTACAGTAATATGAGTTTTATTAAAGATAAAAAAATTGACGATACAAAAGTATTAATTCAAAATAAGACAAAAGACACTTCTGGTACACTATCATATTACATATACAAAATGGATGATGGTGAAATGGTGGAAGTTGTTCATAAGGAAAACATCTATAAAGGTATTATAACTGTAAAAGATAATGAAGAAATTTTAGAGGAAATTCCTATATATGTAGAAAATGATTCTAATGCAGTCCCATCAGATACTGTTAAAAATTATTTTACTTTAGAAGATAATAAACTTGTTCTTATAAAAACAGAAAAACTTAAATATACTCCTAGCAAAGATGCTTCCATCTCTGAATATTATAACAATCCTTCTTATGCTGAAACAGAGAAAATGTTGGAAAGTATTGCCAATGAAAAGGGAATACCCACAGTAATATTTAAGGCGATTGCTTACCAGGAGTCAACTTGGAGGCAGTTTAAAGATGGACAACCATTAATAGGGTCTGACCATGTAGGAATAGGAATAATGCAAGTTTCGGATTATGGCTCCACTGATACAACTTATATTAATAGACTTAAATATGATATAGAGTTTAATATAAGGGAAGGTGCAGACATTCTTCTTAAAAAATGGGCATTACAGACTTATGATGGAGCAACTTATAAGATACCAAGAGTTGGGAATGCATCGCCAAATTATTTAGAACATTGGTATTATGCTATATGGGCTTATAATGGTTATAGCGTAAGAAATAATCCTAGAGCTAATACAGTTGACCCTAAAGGTTACCCTAATGCAACTTATCAAAAGCTTGTTATAGGACATGCTAATAATGTCTTCAAAAATCCTATGCTAGATTTATATGTGTATAACCCTAACTTGTTTCCTGTAGTACAATTACCAATAAATTTAGCGGTGAATTTACCAAGGACGGATATAGCAGAAATAAGTGGTAAACATGCTGGAAATCTTAAAGTCAAAGAAAAAAACTATAAATATATGACTACCACAAATCTAACTATAAGGGATGCTAATATGGTGGCAACTTCTATATATTATATTGAAAATGACATTGTAACAATAAAAGGTGAACCTATAATAAAGGATGGTTACGTAAACTATTATGTTGAAGGTAGCACTAAAAGTGGTTATGTGAGAGGAAATTGGTTAAAACCTGTTGGGGATACCAATGGAGATGGACAAGTAGATATATATGATTTCGTAAAGCAATCTAAGAATATCAATGGGCAAGGAACAGTTGTTAATGACACTAATAGGATATCCATTGGAAACAGCGATGTAAATGTGGACGGAATTATTGATATAAAGGATATCGCACTTACGGCTTTAAATTATAATTTTTCCTTATATAGAAGCGATATAAAAAATTAAGAAATTATTTTATTGTGAAAGCGGTGGAGAGGATAGGTATTAGATAATATGAAAAAAATAATTGCATGTTTTTTATGCTGTATATTATTTATATATGGAGGAACTGCTAAAGCTGAAGGAACAGCATCTCTAACTGTGAATGTAAAAGGAAAAATGGAAATAGGACAAACTATACAGATACTAATTAATATAGAGAACATAGATAGTCTTTATGCTGCAGCAGCTAGCTTAAAGTATGATCCTAAGGTTTTGAATATTATTAGTTTTGAAAAAGGCGATTTAATCACTAAAGATGGGACAAATACCTTTGATGTGGAAAATAAAATAGATAATATAAATGGAATAGCAAGCTTTGGAGGGTTCTCATGTTTAGGAGAAATTAATGGGTTTTCGGGTTCAGGAACTTTACTAAAGATAAATGTTGAAGTTTTAAAAAAAGATAGCTTCCATATAAAGAGTAAACCTTTTTTAGCTAGTCCGAATGATATTGATAATCTTAAGATACAGCTTTGCGACAAAAACATTAAAGAACTTACATATGGATTTATTGGATACGAATTTAATGTTAGTAGTAATAGCAGAGTTGAAGAAGTTGAGGAGGAAAGAACGAAGGTGCAACCATATACCAATAGTACTGCAAAAACTAGTACTGATTCTATTGTTATTAAAGAAAGTGAAAAAGAACAGGAAAGTACTGTTGTAAATCCAAATAGTAACACAAAAGCTAGTACTGATTCTTTAAATAATAATGAAAATGAAATAGAACAAGAACAAGAGGCTTCAACAGGTCTTTCAAACAGTAATATGGCTGATGACAAGGATATAGTGATGGCTAATAAAAGTGAAATCGTTTTTTCTGTAAAGAATGAAAATTTAAATAAGACTGGGAAAAGTCAGAGGTGGCAAAAGGGAGCGTTAACTTCTGTTGTAATTATAATAGTTTTTGCAGTTTTAGGCGGAATATATTTTCTTAGAAACAAAAACAAGAGGAAAAGTTAGTGATTATTAATTTGGAGGTATTTATGAAAAAAAAGACTATAAGTAGACTATTTATCATTTTATTTATATTTAATATATATGGATATCATGTACAAGCTACTCCGAATAATTATTTAAAAACTACTCCTCAAATTGATAAATCAAGTGCAAAATTAAAAATAATGAGTAATTTTAAAAATAATAATGGGAAGATAAAATTCAAAGAAGGCGAAATTCTAGTAAAAGCTAAAATCTCATCTATTGAGACTATAGAGAAAAAATATAGCGTTAAATCTCAGAATAATTTAAATAAGCAAGTAGATATAGTTAAATTTGATAACAATAAATATTCAATGGAAGAAATGTTATTAAATTTAAATAATGATTTAAACATCGAATATGCTGAGCCGAATTATGTTAGCAAGTTATTTGATTTGCCTGAGAATGAACCGGGGTTTAGCGATATGTGGGGACTAAATAATATTATATCTAGCGGAATAGATATTAATGTAAAGACTGCTTGGGGTATTAATACAGGAAGTCCCGATGTAGTGGTTGGCGTAATTGATACTGGAATAGATTATAATCATGAAGATTTAAAAGAAAATATTTGGATTAATGGGAGTGAAACCCCTAATAATGGAATAGATGATGATAACAATGGGTATGTGGATGACTATAATGGATGGGATTTTGCAGATATGGATAATGATTTGTACGATGATCATGGTCATGGTACTCATGTTAGTGGAATAATTGCTGCATCATCTAATGGTATTGGGATAGTAGGGGTTGCACCAACTATTAAAATAATGCCTATGAAAGCGGCTGATTTACAGGGTAATATGTATACTAGTGATATAATCAATGCTATTCAATACGGAGCCAGTAAAGGTGTGAAATTGTTTAATTGTTCTTTCGGTGGCGATGCTTTTTCTCAAGCTCAATATGATGTAATGAAAAATACAGATGCTTTATTTATGTGTGCTGCTGGGAATGGTGATATTAATGGAAATGGATTAGATAATGATAGTTATGTTAAAAGTTACCCTGCAAGTTTTGATTTACCTAACATAATTTCAGTAGCTTCAATGGATAAATACGGATACTTATCTACGTTTTCAAACTATGGTCAAGTTTCTGTGGATATTGCAGCACCGGGAAGTAGTATTCTTAGCACGGTACCGGGTGGATATGGTTATAAAAATGGTACGTCTATGGCCACTCCTTATGTTACTGGAGTAGCAGCACTTGTTTTAAGTGTTAATATGGATTTATCGTCAATTGAAGTGAAAAATTGTATTTTGAAAAGTACTCATAAGTTACCTCAGTTAGAGGATAAAATTGCTACAGGAGCTATTGTAGATGCTTATGGAGCCATGGCTGTAGCAAAACCTTCAATAGTAGTTAATATTACAGATGTGGACGATAACGGAACTACTGACATTATGGATTTAGCATTAATAGGGGTAGCCTATAATTCACGTATAGGGGAATCAAAGTATAAAAGAATATTAGACATCAATAATGATAGCATAGTTGATATTTATGATTTGGTTCTTTTATCAAAAGCTATTCAATAAGGGGACTAAATCATGCTATTTCTCGTTTATCCCAATTTTTATAATGATAAGTCAAATATCTTAAAAATAATAATGATGACAGAATTTATGGTACCAGAAAGTTTAATCACTGCACGATGAATATTATGAGTTTTTTTAGAGGAAATCATAGTAAAATAGAGCATAAAATGTTATAGTTTAATTGTATGTATTTGTATTTAGGTAGAAGGTTGATTGGTATGAAAAATAACATAGTAAGTTTATCTATAATTCTTATTATAGTATTGATAGTTGTAAAAAAAGTTAAAGAAGACGAAAATAAGGTCGATGATATCAATGAAGAAATTTATTAAAAGGGGAGCTATTGGATTAGTTATTATTATGTTCACTGGTGGGTCCATATTCCTACTTAGCAAATTTATAACTTATAAGATAGAAACCAAAGTACCAGATGGTAATGAATCTGTAGAACAAATTGTAGAAAAAAATAAGGATGATTTAGATAATACCAAAATAGATAAATCTAAAATAAGTAATTCTGAGGATATTTACGCTATGGTACACCAAATGGCAAATACTCTAATAGTTGCAGAAGATGGTTTGATAATTGGAGAGAAACCTATAAATGAAGAAAGCATTAATGAAGCTATGGTTATTGTGAAAGATACAGATTTAATATATAATGAAGAAACAGAAGTATTCTTAAACATATTGCAAGAGTGGAAGGACAACGATTATAGCCAAGGTGTACAAGCTCATAACTATGCGTGGAAATTACTCCATGGAAATATGGGTAGAGCTAAAGAACTAAGAAGTGAATATTTGAAATAATAAATTTTTACTACAATAATAACATTAGGGGGAGTTAACAAGTGAAAAGAAGAACAGAAAAAGGAGCTAAAGCCAAAACTACAAAGAGAATAGTAATAACAACAGTATTAATAGCAGTGACGCTTTTAAGTACAAGCGCTTGGATAATTACAAGTAAAGCAGAAGAACAAGCTAAAAATGAAGTTATACTTGCAAATAAAGAAGTAGCCTTAGCGGCAGTTTCTAAACAGAACAGTATAAATACTACTGCTTATAAACAAGAGGTAGTACCTAAGGAATTATTAAGAGCTGAAAAGATAGATAATGAACTAGAGGCTAAAAAAGCTAAAGAAAAAGAAGCTAAAGAAGCTAAAGAGAAAGAAGAACTAGCAAAAAAAGCAAAAGCTGATAAACTGGCAAAGATTGCCGCAGATAAAGTGAAACAGGCAGAAGCTAGCAAACTGGCAAAGATTGCTGCAGATAAAGCTAAACAAGAGGAAATTGATAGAATAGCCGCTAATAGGGCGAATAAGGCTAAAATAGATGCGGAATATAAAATAGCAAAAGCGGCATCTGATAAAGCGGAAAAAGAGAAAGAAGACAAATTACTTAAAATTGAGACAGAAAGGCTTGCTAAAATAGAAGCAGATAAGGTAGCAAATGAAGGAACACAGGTAGGGGATATAGATGAAGAGGAAGCGGCTAGACTAGCTAAGGAAGAGATAGATAGATTAGCTAAGGAAGAGGTAGACAGACTTGGAAAATTAGGGATTAAACAAACAGCAAATGGAGCAAAACTTTCAGCATACTTAAGATCAGCAGCTAATGTAACTAGTGTATTAAACGAGGCGGTTAGATTGCACAAATTATATCTTCCAGGTGACCCATATCCAGAAAAAAATAATTGTGTCTACTTTTCAAGTGAAGCAATGAGAAGGATAGGTGTAAATGTTCCACTTAGAAAGTGTAACACGGGGCAGTATTTAAGTTATCTTAGAGGAAATGGGTGGGTATCCTCTTTTAATATCAAACATCTTACACCGGGAAGTATTTGTTTTACAACTAATACTGGAGCAGGATATCCAACACATACCTTTGTATTTATGGGATGGGTTAATAGTGGGAATTATACTCTAGCATATGTTGCAGACAATCAAGGAAATGCGGTTCATGTAAGAAACATGGGAGCGACTAGAGAAACAGATGCATTTGCTTTCTTTATGCATAACTAATAGATAAATAAACTACAATTTAAAGTGAAATCAGATATTTAATAAGATATCTGATTTCTTATTGCCTAAAAAATGTAGATATATTTATAATGTATTTATGATAAATAATATTCAATATGATATAATGATATCAGTGCAATTGGGGGAACTAGCACGAATAAAAGCTTATACACTAAAAAAAAGAACGAAAATACATAGATTATAATTTAGTAGCAAATGATGCTACTTGGGATGGGAAGGTAAAAAAACATGAAAAGAAGAAAAATGAAACTTTGGAAAAAAATTATTATAGGTTTATTTGCTATTATTGTATTTGCAATTGGAGGAACTCTTGGTTACACATTTTGGCAACTTGACAAAATGGACACTACAACAATATCGAAAACAGATGAGGATTTAGGTATTAAGACTAAATCAGTTGAAGAAGAAGCATTAGAAAGCAAGGTAACAAATATTGCATTATTCGGTGTAGATAGAAGAAATAAGAATGAACCAGCTCGTTCAGATTCTATAATGATACTTTCTATAGATGAAAAGAGTAAAAAGATAAAAATGTCTTCAGTTATGAGAGATACCTACGTAAATGTAAATGGTCATGGTAAAACAAAGATAACCCATGCTTATTTTTACGGTGGACCACAGCTTGCTATAAGAACTCTTAATGAGAATTTTGAAATGGATATTAGAAATTATGTTACGGTTGATTTTTTTAATCTTGAAAAAATCATAGATGCTATTGGTGGAGTAACTGTAGACGTTCAAAAGAATGAGGTTGGTTATATAAATAGCTATATGAGTGAAACGACTGGAATTCAGAATAAATCAATAACTAGAATTACAAATTCGGGATCACAGAATTTAAACGGAATGCAGGCTGTTGCATATACTCGAATACGGTATACTGCTGGAGACGATTTTGCGAGAACTGAAAGACAAAGAACCGTATTATCAGCTATGTTAACAGAGATTCAGTCGCTAGGGGTTGCGGAATTTCCATCAGTTGTTTCCGAACTTTTACCATTGACTGAGACAAGCATGAATAGTATAGATATAATTAAACTTGGTACAAAAGTGTTTACTTCAGGTATAAAGACTTTGGATCAAGAAAGATTCCCAATAGACGGTTATTGGGAAGGTCAAACTATAGACAAGATATGGTATTTAGTTGCTAAAATGGATGCTACTGTAGACCAACTTCATAAATATATATACGAAGACATAAAGCCAAACAAGTAAGCTATGTTTAAGTTTTCAATTTAATAATTAAAAAGGGAAAGATCCTTGCTTAAGAGCTCTTAGCTTTTGTAAGGATTTTTTTGTGCGCAATTTCAGTTAAATTGCATATTATAAGGATGAATGTTTTTTAATTATAGGAGATGATAAAATGTGCGGTATTGCAGGGTGGGTTAATCTGTATGCTAATATTGAAAGTGAACGTGAAATTTTATATAAAATGACGGATACCTTGAAAAAAAGAGGACCGGATGATACCGGTTTTTATTTTTCAAAGCATGCGAATTTAGGTCATAGACGTCTGGTTGTTGTGGATCCAAAAGGTGGAGCACAGCCTATGACAAGAAAAATAGGGGATAATACCTATACGATAGTTTACAATGGTGAATTATATAATACAGAGGAAGTTCGGAAAACCTTAAAAGATAATGGATTTAGTTTTTCTTCCTATTCTGACACTGAGGTGCTTTTAGTGGCCTATATTTTCTGGGGTGAAGAGTGTGTTAAGCATATAAATGGTATTTATGCTTTCGGAGTTTGGAGTGAAAATCAACAAAAACTATTTTTAGCAAGGGATCCACTTGGAGTTAAGCCTCTTTTTTACACAATTAATGATAATTCATTAATCTTTGGTTCTGAGATAAAGACTCTTTTAGCTCATCCAAAGGTACAGCCAATTGTTGATAAAAAAGGTCTAACTGAGCTATTTGGTTTTGGACCTGCAAGACCACTTGGTAGTGGTATCTTTAAAAATATAAGTGAACTGCCACCTGCTTTTATTTTAAGCTACGATAAAGATGGCTTTAAAACAAAGGAGTACTGGAAGCTTAATGCAAAGGGACATGACGAGAACTTATCTACGACTACTGAGCACATACGTCATCTTTTGGTGGATTCAATTGAAAGGCAACTAGGTGCAGACGTACCAGTGTGTACTTTTTTATCAGGTGGGCTTGATTCGAGTATTATTTCAGCAGTAGCTTCCTCTTATTTTAAGAGGAATAATATGAGTAATTTAAATACCTATTCTATAGATTATGCTGATAATAAACAGTTTTTTAAACCTACAGAGTTCCAACCTAATACAGATTCTGACTGGGTCTATAAGATGGTAAATTATATAGGATCAGATCATCATAATATAATTCTTAATACACCTGAGCTTGCATCAGCACTTAAGGATGCTGTTATTTCTAATGATTTGCCAGGAATGGCGGATGTGGATTCTTCATTATATTTATTTTGTAAGGAAGTAAGAAAAAATTCAACTGTGGCGCTTTCAGGTGAGTGTGCCGATGAACTCTTTGGAGGATACCCTTGGTTTAGACGGGAAGAAGATATAAATGCCACTACTTTTCCTTGGTCAAAGTCAGTAAGTGATAGAAAAAGTATACTATCTAAAGATCTTCAAAGCCTTCCAATAGAGGAATATGTTCAGGCAAAATATGATGAAAGCGTAGCGCAGGTTCCAAAACTTAAGGGTGAAAGTCAAAGAGAGCATAGAATGAGGGAACTGTTCTATTTAAATATAAAGTGGTTTATGATAACCTTACTTACAAGAAAAGATAGAATGAGTATGGCTAGCGGCCTTGAGGTAAGAGTTCCTTTTGCAGACCAAAGACTTGTAGAATATGCCTTTAATATACCTATGGATATGAAATATTATAAAGATCGTGAAAAAGGACTTTTAAGAGAGGCTCTTACAGGGTTACTTCCAGATGATGTGCTTTGGAGGAAAAAGAGTCCTTATCCAAAAACCCATAATCCTGATTATACTTTAGCAGTTCAAAAGTGGATGAATAGTATATTAAAAGATAAAACTTCACCAATTCTTCAAATAATTGATAAAGATACAGTTCAGCAAATAGTTGATTCAGGTGGGAATGCTTATGGTAAGCCTTGGTATGGGCAGCTGATGGCTGGACCTCAACTTATAGCATATCTAATCCAAGTTGATACTTGGCTTAGGGAGTACAAGGTTATTTTAGAGTAAATTGGTCCCGCACATGTGGCAAGTGGCATGTTATATAAATACAAGTAAATAAGTTGATATCAACATTATATAAATCCTGCATATATTGGTAGTAATAATGAAAGGAGATATATAATGTTGATTCATATAGTAATGGCAAGAGAAACACTATGGCAAATTGCAAATAACTATGGTGTTTCAATGACAGCAATAGTAAAAGTAAATGAGCTACCCAATCCTAATCAGCTTGTAATAGGTCAGGCATTGGTCATTCCAAGCGAAGATGTATATCATACCGTTAAACAAGGTGAGTCCTTATGGAAAATCGCACAAATATATGGAACTACTGTTCAAATAATTCTGCAAAATAATCAGGTTTTAAGTCCTGACAATATATTTCCAGGATTAGTACTATATATACCTGCACTCAGACACTACATTAAGCCAGGAGAAACATTATGGATGATAGCCCAAAAGTATGGAGTTGACCTTCAAAAGTTAATAAAGGTTAATAATATTACTGATATAAACCTTGTTTACCCAGGTACTATAGTAGTTATTCCGCGCAAACTAAGACCTGCTATAAGCGTAAATGCATATATTTATTTCTTGAAAGAAGAGGCTATTCCAATTGTTAAAAAAGACGGTGAGAATTTAACATATTTGAGTCCGTTTGCTTATTTAATTAAAGAAAATGGAACCCTACAGCCGACCTATGACATTCCAGCAATACAAACTGCTAAAGCAGAAAGAGTTATACCTATGATGTCCATTACAAACTTTACTTCAACTACAAAAGGAGAAAACCTTGCACATATTGTATTAAATAGTCCCACTATTGTAGAAAGTTTACTTACTGATATCATTAATACAATGAAACAAAAGGGGTATTTGGGGATAAATATCGACTTTGAAAATGTAATTCCAGCTGACCGTGAAGCTTATAATAGTTTTCTTCGGCGCGTGGTAACTCGGTTACATTCAGAAGGCTTTTTCGTATCTACAGCAGTAGCTCCAAAAGTAAGTGGAACACAACAAGGACTGCTGTATGAAGCGCATGATTATGAGGCACATGGTAGAATAGTTGATTTTGTTGTATTAATGACTTATGAATGGGGATGGCGAAAAGGTCCTCCACAAGCCATTTCACCCCTAAATGAAATTAAGCGGGTTCTTGACTATGCAATTACGGTGATTCCTAGGCAGAAAATATATTTTGGTTTCCAAATATATGCAAGAGATTGGCTTCTCCCACATATTGAGGGGCAGGAAGCTGAAACATTCAGTTGTCAGGAAGCAATTTTAAGAACTGTAAAATATGGTGCTAATATTCAGTATGATTCAGTGGCTCAATCACCTTTCTATCGGTATACAGATGAAAAACTAAGGTCGCATGAAGTATGGTTTGAAGATGCGCGCAGTGCAAAGGCGAAGTTTGACATGGTCAAGAGTTATAATTTAAAAGGAATAAGTTATTGGGTTCTAGGATATCCATTCCCTCAAAACTGGGCTTTGCTCCAGGATAACTTCACTATTCGAAAATCTGAATAGGTGCCACCCACGTGGCAAGTGGCATGTTAGAAAACTACTGAAATTGTAGAGGTTGACCAAGATGAGATTAGTTTAATTCCTGGAGTTTCAAAAGCTGGATCTCAGAATTTAAATGGGAAACAAGCTGTAGCTTATTCACGAATACGTCATACTTCTGGTGACGATTTTAGGAGAACTGAAAGACAAAGAACGGTATTATCAGTTATGTTCACAAAGATTCAGTCCATAGGAGTAACAGATTTTCCAAGTGTTGTTTCTGAACTTTTGCCTCTTACTGAGACAAGTATGAATAGTATTGATATAATAAAACTTGGCACAAAGGTGCTAACTTCAAACACAAAAGAATTAGAACAGGAAAGATTTCCAGTTGATGGTTACTGGAGTGGTAAAATGATTAGTGGAGTGTGGTATTTGCTTGCTGATATGCAGTCTACTATAGAACAATTGCATAATTTTATTTATGAAGATATAAAGCCAGTGTCTAAAAGCAATTAGGTTTAAGAAAATAATTAGTTTGACCTCCAATACGAGAAAAACATTGTATAAATATGTATTTATGGTATATAATGCAACAAAGTATATTATATTACATATGGGGGTTGAATATGCATAAAAAATTAACAATTAAAATTATCTTGGGTTTTAGTACTGTTATTGTCATGGGGGCAATTGTGGTTCTTGTAGCAGCATTTAATGGATGGGATTATAATAAATATATGGGTGTTAAGCCAGTTAAGGCAGATACAGAAGTAGTACTAACAAAAGAAAATACTAAAGCAGATACAAAAGAAGATGCAATAGTTTATACTGCAAAACAAAACACAAAAGTTTATACTAGACTTGAAGTTGCAACAATGATACATGACATGGTTAATACTCTTATAATTGCTGAAGATAGCGAGATATGGACTAAGGTAGCAGTTAATAAGGAAAGTGTATCAGAATTATTGAATATGATTGAAAGTACTGAGGACTTTTATGAAAAAGTCGATTTTGCTGAGATTGCAAATGATTGGAAAAGTGGTAAATTCGATAATGTAGTTCAAGCCCACAATAAAGTTTGGGGAATACTAGATGGAACAGTAGGTAGAGCTAATGGGGAAAACTTAGAAGCGATAACTGAAGCTAAAGAAAATTTAAAATGAGTGAATAATTTTTCTGATTTTGCACGTCGCCTATAATGGGCGATTTTTTTTGTATAAGATATATTTATAAAACAATTTAGGAGTAATACCAATAATATGTAAAATTATTACTTTATTAGTAGTAAAATAGGTTATTGTTACTATATAAATTTTCTTGTATAAAGTATATAATGATAATTACATCTTATGGTTTACAATAAATGTAATAAAACTATGGAAGCAATGAAACGTATTCTAAATTGGTCACTTTGAATATGATGAGCTAATAGTGAACCCACTCCATTTTTATAGAGAAATCTATGAGAATGGAGTTTTATTATTTAGATATAAAAGCAGTGGTTAATTTTAATATATAGGGGGAGATTGCTTGTTAGCTAATAATTTAAATTGTGATTACAATAATGATGCAGATTGTCTTAAAGTATATACGCTAGGTTGTTTTGAAGTGAAATCAGGAAGAAAAGTGCTTTCAAATGATTGCAAACGTTCTCAGCAGCTGTGGAATTTATTTAAGTATATTCTTACGCATAGAAATAAAAGAATTGTACAAGAAAATTTTTTCGAAATTTTATGGAGTGATAAGGAATGCGACAATCCTCTAAAAGCTTTGCAAAATCTTATTTATAGACTTAGAATGCTTTTAAATTATGAAGGAGTAAATAAAGATGGAGAGTCGATTATAAATTATTCGCAAGGGTGCTATAGTTGGAATAAGGAGTTCCATTATTGGACAGACGTTGATGAGTTTGAGGAGCTTTATAAAAAAGGTAAGGCTTCTGAGAAAAATGATGATTTTCTTAATGCAATTGAACTTTATCAAAGTGCTTTATTGCTATATAAAGGTGATTATCTTTCTGAAGATGCCTACAATGAATGGATAATTCCAATTAGAAACTATTATCATCGCATATACATGGATATAATAGGTAGGCTAACAAAACTACTAAAACATTATGGAAGAACGGAGGATATTCTAAAAGTATGTGAAGAGGCATTAATGATTGAATCATTTGAAGAAAGCCTTCATATAATTTATATTGAAGCACTTCTTGAGGATGGTAATATAAAGCAAGCGCAGAGTCAATATGAATATGTAACATCTATGCTTTACAAAGAGATGGGTGTAAAACCATCAACTGATTTACGAAATTTATATCATCAGATAAAATGTAAGGAAGATAATATTTTATTAGACTTAAGTTCTATTCAAGAAATGATGATAGATAGGCCTGATTCTGATGGAGCTTTCTTCTGTGAGGTTGACACTTTTATTTCTTTATATAAATTAGAATGCCGTAGAGCAGCAAGGACTGAGGAAACTGTATTTATGGGAATGTTTACGGTATCTAGGATAAAGCATAGGAAACAGGATAGTAAAGTATTAACAAAAGTGATGGGATCAATACTTAATCTATTAATACAAGGTCTTCGAGAGGGTGATGTTGTATCTAAATGGAGTGAGACTCAAATACTGGTGCTATTACCTGGAGCAATATTTGAGCAAGCAGAAAAGGTATTAGCTCGAATTCTAAATAAATATGAAATAGACTTTGCTTCAAAAGAGATAATTGTAGAAACAATATTGAAGCCAATCAATTACTCTGACTCATTTCATGAAGAATTATTAGGGTGAAATTATGGAATTGAAAAAACATAACGTATAAAGCGTTATGTTTTTCTGATTTTTTTACATACTTGTGACTGGGTTGTGACTAATATAAGTCTTAGTTGTGATTAACATGAGAATTAAATGAGAGTAAACAAGGTTCAAGTTAAGACTGACATATGTTACCATTTATATATATACAATATAAGGTAGTAAAATAAGGAGAATTGATTATGGAAATGAAGGGCAACGAGAAGTCCTTAAAAAACAGTGGACATGGAGAAGCGGATTTTACTTTAAATGTTATAGCAAGTAACGATGGTGACTTTCATGGTAAAATTCAGCACTGTGAATCCGGTGAGACAAGGGATTTTAGAAGTTTAATTGAGCTTATCCTATTAATTAATGAGAAATTAGAACAATTAAAATTACTGAAGCCTACTGAACAGATGCGCTCATGGAACGTGCCAAAAATCCTAAGAAACTTAAAAGGTGGTGGGGTGTTATAAATGAAGTAGAAAGAATCTCAATAGAAGCATCAACATCCTTTTTATTAAGGATAAAATACAGGCAAAATAAAAGTTGGCAGGGTACAATCCAATGGCTAGAAGGTAAACAAAGAAGAAATTTCTGCAGTTGCCTAGAACTTATGATGCTGATTGAAGAGGCATTAAGTGGTACAGCAGAGGGGAAAAGAATTGAGTTTCATACATGGGAGGGGAAAGAAGAAGAGGAAGAAGGATATAATGATTAATGAAAATCTAGGGGGTTAATTATGATAAGGCTAGTTTGTGAAAAATGTGATCATATTTGGTATACGTCAAACACGAGTATTAATCAGAAGTGCGATGAGTGTGGTGAAATATTGATTGAGCTTGGGATAGAAGCTAAGGATATTGAAAATACACCAGAGGTGGTTTGTAGTGGTAATAATGTTACGATAGGAAGAAGATGAATTAAAGGTATTATTGAATATGATGAATTGGAGTAGCTTCATTTTTATAGAGGCATCTATGAGGGTGGAGTTTTTTATGTACTTATATAAATTAGAATGCCCTAGAGCAGCAGGGATAACATCTAAATTGCTTGTGACTGGGACGTGACTAGTGGAAGTTTCATTTATGATTAGCATAAGAATTAAGTGAGAGTAAGCAAGGACTAAGGTGTGACTAGCATATGATATTATTTATTTGTACTCAATAACAGATATTGAGTTAAGGGAATTCAAATCTGTTAAAGAGGTTTATACAATTCAAGAAGTTATGGCGAAACTTATGAAATGAAATGGAAGGTTCCAACAGTCATCAATGTTGCACAATAGTTAAGTATAATCACATACTATGTCTTGGTTTATAGGGTATGAGATAGTGAAGATAATTTACGAGGGGGATATTTTTAATGTTGTGTAAAACTTGTGGAAAAGAAGTGGGTGATAATGATGCATTTTGTAAACACTGTGGGGAGGAATTAAAAGAAGTAGAAAAAGATTTCACAATTTCATATAAAATCCTTTGGTATGATATGTGTTATTTTCGTTATAGAGAAAAGATAAAAGAAAAAGGTTCTTTCATTTCAACAATTAAAGTAAATAGTGTGAATAAAGCAGATGCAAGTTCAAAAGCTATGTATAAAATAAAGGAAACCTATAATGATAGATATTCCAATTATCATTGGAGAGAGTGGAGTTATATAATTATGAGTATTTATTAGTAAAAAATTAATTACATAAATTTAATAATATTGTTAAGGAGTGAGATAAACTTTGAATAAACATATAAAGAGTAGTTTTAATGCTGTTTTTATAATTAGCCTTTTTTTTAACATTATTATTTTTAGTACATTTGTTAGTGCAAATGAAAACATTCCAGAAAAGGTTTTTCATCTAAATAGTGATAAAAGTATAAATGGAACTTTATTTACCAGTGATGAGCTAATTGGACCTGGAGATAAATTGGTAAAAAAATTTTACATTGCGAATGATAATAATTTTAACTGTTTTTTAAAACAAATAGTAATTGATAGTAAGTTTTATAATAAGAACAATGTGCTACTTAAAAAAGATAATCCTCAATATTTAAATTATTTAGAGAATTTATCAATAAGCTTCTACTGTGAAGAAAATCTGATATATACAGGGAAAATGGATGAAAATTTAAAACTTAATTTTACAGGAGATAAATCTATTGAAATAGAGAACAGTGGTAAGAGGAAGTTTACAATTGAATATATGCTTAGCAGTGATGTGGATAAAATAGTGATGGGAATGCAGCATAAATTTGATATTGATTTTAACTTTGATAAAGCTAATGCGTCAGTAACTGATTTTAATAAAAAACCGATTGCAGAAAAAGTTGTAACAGGATCAGTTTTGGTACAAACGGGGTCTATTATAGATACAAAAGTTCTCATAATTTGTGGGAGCATATTGATTATACTAGGCATAATGTTTTTAAAGAAAAGAAAAATATAATTTTTCAAGAGGGAGAATCTGTATATGAGTTTCATAAGAAAAGTAATGTATTTGCCTGAAGATATGAAAATATTATATATATATAGATATGTATCATTATTGATAACTTCGATTTTTTATGTATTTGGGAATACAACATATGACGTCTCGATGAAGGTTTTTATGATAGTATGCTTAACCATATCCTCAATAATATTTAATTATATGTATGGAATAAAAGAGCATGAAAATTTACGTATATTATATATTATCATTGAGATTATTGGGAATATAGTAATATTAATACCAACTGGTGGCATTAATAGCCCATATATCTGGTATTCATTAAACAGTATATTAATTACAGTGTACTTTTATAATATATATATTAGTTTTATTGTACTCTTTAGCTATCAGCTATTATCGTTACTATTAGCTCAAATAATATTTCATAACAATAATAGTAATATATTTGAGCTGATTTCAGATAACTCAAATTTACTACTGAGCTTTATGTTGATAACTATAATAGCTCAGTTATTATTAAATCAATCAAAAAAACTCAGTATTAAAAGCAAAGATCTTTCTATATTAAATAATCAAATGTCTATAGCTAATGCTAGATTAAATGATTCTATGGAACAAATAATGAACCTGTATCAGGCAGTACACACTTTTGTTAACCTTGATAATAAGGATAGACTTCTCAATCTATTAATAAAATATACTAAGGAAATAACTAAGTCACCAGTAATACTATTTTGTGCACCTGAAGTAGACAATAAATGGACAATAAAAACAAGCAATAATATTCCAGGATATATTGAAGATAATATCTCTGAATGTATTAAAAATAAACTAAGCAAGATTAAAAATACTGCTTTGCCTTTATCTTTAGCTATTGATTCCAGGAGATTTATTGTCATATCAGTAAATTCTTCTACTAAATTTTATGGGGTATTAGGAGTTGAACTAATACAATACGAAGTTGATCCAGTATACAAACAAATGGTAGAACAGTTGAAATTTTTAGCCTCCTTAAGTTCAATTGCACTTGAAAAGTTTGACCTTGAAGAATTTAAAAAACAACTTCTAGTAAATGAAGAGCAAAATCGTATTGCTAATGAATTACATGACAGTGTAAGCCAAAGACTATTTGCAATATCATGTGGAGTTTTTGGTATAATAAGAAAAAATAAAAATACTGTTTCTAAGGAAATAGCGTCAGATTTACGTGGTATTAATTGTTCAATAAACACAACAATAAGTGAGCTAAGGGAAATCATATATGGTATGAGTTGGAATAAGCAAGGTATAAGTGTATTTCAAACGAATGTGAATAAATATATAAATGATATATCTAAGTTATATTGCATCAACATATCATTTAATATGGATGGAAATGAGGGGATAATAAGCTCCATATTAAAAAACGCATTATATAGAATTATATGTGAAGGAATTGGAAACTCCGCGCGACATGGAAAAGGTGAGAATATAACAGTATCTTTGAGGCTAGATACAAAACACATAAAACTTATAATAAAGGATGATGGAGTTGGATTTAAATTAAAGAATACTATTGAAAAAGAGAGTTCTGGCATAGGGATAAAAAATATGCACAATCTGATATACTCTTTGGAAGGTAAGATGAACGTGAATTCAAAAGTGGGCCAGGGAACTGAAATAAGTGTTTATTTACCGAACAACACGGTTAATAAAGGCGAGGGGGTAATTGCATGAAGCTACTTATAGTGGATGATCATTTTCTTGTTAGAAAAGGACTAGAAGCATTATTTAAAGAAGAATCAAATATAGAGTGCATTCAAGAAGCTTCTAATATTGATGAAGCTATAAGTATCATTACAAAGGATAAACCTGATATTGTATTAGTAGATTTAAAACTAGGTAAAGAGGATGGTCTTGATTTAGTTGTAAAAAGCAAAGTGCTAAATTCGCAATGTAAATTTATTATAATAACATCATTTATTTCACATGAGGATTTTTTAAGAGGTGAAGAAATAGGTATGGATGGATATATCATAAAAGATGCTTTTTCAGAGGACATATTTTACGCAATAAGTGCAGTAAGCAGGGGGAAAAAATATTATGATCCTTCAATTATCGATTATAAAGATACAAGTAAAAAAGACTCCATGATAGAAGCACTGACAGATAGAGAAAAGGATGTTTTAAGGGAGCTGGGAAAAGGTTATAGTAATGATAAAATTGCTAAACAGCTATATATATCACAAAATACAGTAAAAAAGCACGTAAGCAATATACTAGCCAAATTTAATATTAATCAGCGAGCGGAGGCAGTATTTTTAGTTAATAATAGTTTGAGTTTGTAAATTATTCTACAAAACAAATAATTAAAGACTAAAGGAATTATTCGTGTAAAGGGGAGGAAGATTTTTGAAAATGAATAGAAAAAGACGTTCTAAAGGCCCAGGTTATAATAAGATTATATATATATGTATTGCTGCTGTTCTCTTTTTAGTCCCAACGGGGTATGGATATTGGACTGATAAGTTACAAGTAATGAACAATATTACAACCGGATATTGTGACCTTGCGTTTACTGTGGCTGAAGTAGTTAACCCAGGAGAGAATGATGTTGTTAAAATTCAAAAACAAAATGAACATAATAATCATGAACATCATGAGGATAAACAAGAAACTGATATTGGTAATAGACTCCATATTCTTATAAAGAGTGGTGAACCTAATGAAATTGCATTTACTATAACTAACTATGGAACTGCTCCTGCTTTATTTAATACGCAAACTAAAGTAAACCAACCTTTGAATATTATATTTACTGAATTTAAGACCGTAGTAGATGGGGATAATAATAATAATAAAGTAATTATACCTCCATATAGTAGTGAAACTGGTAGAAATGGTGTTATAACTGGTGTTATAAAACTTGAAAGTATAGCTGAAGAAGAGAAAAATTATAATCTTTTAATAGATTTAAAATCTTCAGGTTGGAATAATAATGAGTTCGAAGTTGGTAAAGAAGCCATAAAACAAAAAGAAGCCATTCAACAAGTTGAAAAAGTAATTAATGAAGAAGTTAATAACGAAGTTATAAATGAAGAAGTTAATAACGAAGTTATAAATGAAGAACAAGCTAAAAAAGCAATTGAAAAAGAAGTTGAGGAGAAAGATGAAAAGAAAGTTGAAGAGAAAAAGGAAGTTGAAAATGAAAAATAAGTAAATAGATATGTAGGTAAAAAAAGGGGAGGGATAAAACTATGATTGATACACAAAAGTTAAAACCTACAAGAATTTCGAAAGCAAGATGTATTTTACTTATTATAATAATGTTAAGTATTTATTTAATTGAAAATATCCAACTCTTTTCTTTTAATAAAGGTAGTATATATATATATATTGTTAAGCCATTAATATGGGCGGCAGTGATTTTGTTAATTTATTTTTTTCCTCGAATGAAGTCAACAGGGAAAATACGATTAAATAGTTATCTTCAGTGGTGGGTAGTTTATTTAGCAATAATATATATTTTATTGATGTTAAGTGGAGGGCTTATATATGGATTTGGAAAGAGTCCTTATGATTTATCACTTGGAGGGGTATTTAGAAATATATTTTTCGTGTTTTTGCCTCTTGTTGGAAAGGAATCAATAAGAGCTTACTTAATTAATAGTATAAAGGGGAAAAAGATAGCTATAACAATTACTATATTAGCTGTATTGTATACACTGTTAAATGTTCCATTGAATAGATTAATGGATTTGAAAAGCGGACTTGAAGTATTACAATATTTGGGCGAGTATATATTACCTGAACTTTCAAAAAACATTATAGCAGGTAGTCTTGTATTTTTAGGAGGACCTTATCTTTCTATTATTTATCTGGGAATCATCCAAGCATTTAACTGGCTATCTCCAATTTTGCCTGATTTAAATTGGATTGCTAAAGCTTTAATAGGAACATTATGCCCTATATTTAGTCTCATGTTTCTTGAATATTTATATTCATCCAAAGTAAAAACTAGGAAAAAAGCTTATGTTAAAGAAGAGAACCCAATAGGTTGGATAGCAACAATATCGAGTTCACTGTTGTTTGTTTGGTTTGTAGTTGGAGTTTTTCCTGTTTACCCTTCAGTTATAGTGACTGGAAGTATGATGCCAATGATAAATCCTGGAGATGTGGTTTTAGTTAAAAAGATAGAGGGCCAAAATGCAAAACTAGAAGATATTATTCAATTTAAGAGTGATGATATATTTATCTTTCATAGAGTAATTAATATTAGTGATGAAGAAAATCAATTGAAATTTGAAACAAAAGGAGATAATAACTCAGTTGCTGATAGAGAACTTGTAGATCCAGGGCTAGTAAAGGGTAGGGTGATTAAGGTAATTCCAAAGATAGGTTGGCCTAGCTTATGGCTTAAAGATAGAAATAATATTTCAAAAGACAGAGTTGAATTTTAGAATCAAGTATTGCAGAACGAAAGCTCTGCTTTTATTTTGCCATTAATTCCTAGATGTAATCCTAAAGTAGTAGGCATATAGGCAAAATGTATTATAAATAACGGTAAAAACATATAGGTACGAAGTACTCTTTTGGGGGATTTATGGCAATACAGAGTTGGATATAATTAAGGCATAGATACGAATTAAATAGAATGTTAAATATATTAAGGTTCTATTGATTTACTTACGTATAAAATAAATTATTAAAGGGAGAGATTAATTATGAAAAAACCAAGACTTATGGCGTTAGCTTTAACAGCAGCTATTACATTATCAGGAGTAGGTTATGCTTACTGGACAGATGCATTAACAATTAATAATACAGTTACAACTGGTGAAATGAATGTAAAGTTTGTTGCAGGACAAAGTAAGACAAGAGGTGGAGATGACCAAACAGGAAAACTTGCTGGAGATGAAAATAAAAGTAATGCATATTGGAGTGCCTACGTAAACCATGAAGGACTAGAAGCAGGCCATAATGGTCCGGCAACCATAATATCTGAAAATGGGAAAACAGTAACTACACAAGTTAATAATATGTATCCGGGTTCTTATGCACAATATTATGGAGTTATAGAAAATGACGGAACTATACCAGTAGTATTTGATAACGCAACGATTAAATTTGATGGTGCTGAAGCTAATAAACTTAGCCAAGTTGAAAAAATATTTAAAAATAATCTTAAATTTGCTTTTGGTTATGTAATAACTGATGCTGATGGAAATAAAATAACTCCTAATACAGGTTCGTGTGATGGAAGATATTATGCTTCAGGTAAAGTAGAAGACTTAGAGGTAAAATTAAATACATTGTTAACAGGAGTAAGATTAGAGCCAGGTCAAAAATTATCACTAGACTTCCCAACTATTGAGGATGCCAAAGCAGCTATGGAATCCATTGGCTATCAATGGAATGAGGATATGCATTGCATTACCTATACATTATCAACAGATGCTAAAGATAATATAGAAGATCAGAAATTAGGAATCCATATGACAATTAATTGGAAACAACATAACGCAAAATAATTTCATAACAAATAAAAAACAATATTTAATAAAGCAGGGATGTAATTCTCTGCTTTTAAATAGAATTAAAGTATATAATAAATTATTAAAGGATGTTGGTTAGGATGAAGAAATTTAAGTTTTTAATCCTAATATTATATTTAACTCTTATGAATATTGGAGTTGGATATGCGTATTGGAGTGATAGTCTAACTATAAATAACACAGTATCAACAGGTGAATTATCAGTTAGATTTGAAGAAGGTAAGGCAGATAGCTTGAATTTTCCCGAAGTGAAAAATTCGAAATATATATCGAATTCAGAAGTAAAGATAGGCAATGATAATAATGTGCTGACAGACAATAATGTTGCTACAGTTAATATTGCAAACATGTATCCAGGTTCTTTCGCAGCATTTAGATTAGGGGCAATTAACACTGGTACAATTCCAGTAAAGATTAGCGATGTTACTTTTGGAGAATTCTCTGGAGATATTGGAGAGAAAGGTCTTTTAAATTATTTAACATTTGAAGCTGGATTTGGGATAGACTTAGATGGTGATAAGAAAATTGACAGGCACATTGCATTTAGTGGTGATTTGGAAGAAATTCAATCTAGTTTTAATAGAGCATTAGAATCAAAGAGTTTAGAAAATACTCAAATTAACCCTGGTGGAGGAATTTACTTTTATATTCCAGAAGGAGAGGAAGCACCTGATCTTGATAAGGATGATATTTCTGACAGATTTATTATAATCAAGTTTAGTGAGAATGCTCCGGATTCAACACAGAATAAAAAACTGACATTTAAAATGACTGTAAATTTTAAACAATTCAATAAAAAATAGATTTAAATCGGTAGAGCCAATAAAAAACTCTACCGATTTTTAGTTTTATAATCAAAAGATGTATAGACATTTTATTACAATAATTGTATAATAAGTATATATAAAGGGGGTGGTGAATATGCAAAGTAATAAAAAGAAAATTAAATATATAAAGAACCTAAAATATAAAAAAATATTAATCAATAAAAGAATAAGATTGGTTACTATATGTAGTACAAGTGTCTTATTAATCACTATGGGTATATTGCTTACGACTACAATGACAGGGGGGAAATTTATAGATCAAAAAACTCCTGAGTATTCCTATAATAATAAGGCGGAGGTTAACTACCAGGTATTTTTAAAACCTAACAGCTTATATCCTACTGATCAAAAGAGTATTGGAGAAGGAAATATCTATGTGAAAAAGTTAGTAGATTACATAGATACAAATTTTGTGTATGAGTTTAAGGGTCAGTCACCAACGGAAGTAAAGGGTAAATATAGTATTAAGGCAGTAATGGAAGGTCAATTAGGTAGTGATAAGGCAAAAAAGACTATATGGAAGCATGAAGAGCAACTTCTACCTGAAAAGAGTTTTAGTTTAAATAGTGCTAAACATGTATTGGAAGCCAAATCACAAATAAATCCACAGCATTTTCAAGACATTGCAGATGCTAAATCGTTAGAAAGTGATATTGCATTTGAAACAAAACTTACAATTTATTGGAACGTTGAGATTGATGGAAAAACGGATAAGGGAGTTTTCAATGAGAAATTAATGCCAACTATGGATATCCCCATTAGCTCAGAAAAGTACTTTGAAATTAATGGTGATTTGGTTTCAGAAAAAAAAGGAGCAATAGAAACTACAACAAAAATAGTATCACCTACATATAAAAGTAAGTTGTTATTGTATAGTTTAGGTGGTTTAATTTGGATTTGCTTATTATTATTTACATTGTTTTTTACTGAAGTAAAACCTGCGGGAGATGTATTGCAACTTAAACTCAAAAGGATATTCAAAGATCATGGAGATAGACTAGTTCGTTTAGTTGATGAAAAATTTATTGGTATGGTTGATCTAATTTATGTGAAAGAGTTTGAAGATTTAGTTCGTATTGCTGATGATGTTGGTAGACCGATATTTTACAAGGATAGAGAAGATATAGGTGGAATATCTATTTTTTATGTATTAGATGATAGGTACGTATACACTCTTGAACTTAAGGAAGCTACGCAGTTAGCTATAACACTTGAGGATGGAAAACAACAACCTTCTAAATCTGGTATGTTTATAAGGTATTAAAAAAAGATCGTTTTATATTTTCTGATTTTGCTCGTCGCCTATAATGGGCGATTTTTTTTGCCTGTAATTAGGGGATTGTATTGTAGAGTGATACATTTTGAAATGATTTACATGATTATGAAAATATTTTCATAAGTATATAAAATTTATATATTCAAAGAAAAAAGACAACAATGCCTTTGTTCATAGCCTAAAATGAAAGGTTGCAAATTGAATGAATATTTTGATTGTAAAAAGATTGACATATAAATTCAATATGGTACAATGATGTTAATAACAAACAAATGTAAAGAAAATATTTTCATAAAATTAACAATGGAGTGATCGTTATGACAATTGTTGAGATTGCAAAAAAAGCTGGAGTTTCATGTGCAACTGTTTCTCGGGTAATAAATAATACAGCACCTGTAAAAAAAGAAACAAGAGCCAAAATACAAGCAGTAATCAATGAATTTAATTTTTCTCCAAATTCTATATCTAATGAAATTGCAAAAATAGCTCAAAACACAATTGCAGTTATCGTTCCTGATATAACCAATCCTTTCTTCGCAGAAGTTATTAAAGGTATTAATTTAGAGGCTGATATTCACAACTTTGACACAACATTTTACGACACGGATGAAAATCAAGAAAAAGAAGTAATGATTTTAAAAAAGCTGAAAACTATGAGTATAAAAGGACTTATCATATCTCCAACAACTGATACAAATGAATTTAATGGTGAATATTTGAAGCTTTTAGAAAGTATTGGAATACCTATTTATCTTGTAGATAGAGATGTTAAGTACTCAAACTTTGATGGGGTCTTTGTTGATAATGTAAAAGGAGCATTTGATGCGACGTGTGCACTTATAAATGAGGGACATAGGGATATAGCAATTATTGCAGGTCCTAAATCTTCTAAGCCAGGACGAGATAGGCTAAGGGGTTATAAAAAAGCTTTTTTGATGAATAACATTGAACTAAAAGAGAATTTAATATTCTATGGAGATTATCGAATGGAAAGTGGATATGAACTGACAGATGAAATTTTAAGTCTCAAAAAAAGACCAACTGCTATATTTGCATGTAACAATCTTATGAGTTTGGGAGCACTAAAAAGTATCAATGAAAATCAATTAAAAATTCCGGATGACATTGCACTTATAATCTTTGATGAGATAGAAATCCTAAATATATTAGGGATGAAAATTTCCAATGTTTATCGTCCAACTCAAGAGATGGGTAGAATTGCAATGGATAATCTTTCTGAAAAAATTAAAAATACAAACAATATTGTTAAAAATCAAACTGATACAGTTACACTTATTCCGACACTAAAATTATTAGGTTCAGAAAAGTTAATTGTAAAAAAGGAGCATGAAATATATGAATAACATTATAGTTTTTGGAAGTTTTGTTGTGGATTTAATGTCAAGAGCTCCACATCTTCCGGTACCAGGTGAAACAGTGAAAAGTCAAATGTTTAAAATGGGACCTGGTGGAAAAGGCTTTAACCAAGGAATCGCAGCACATAAATCAGGTGGAAAAGTAACAATGGTGACTAAGCTGGGTAATGATGCTTTTGCTAATGTTGCACTGGATATGTTAAATGAACAAAATATGTCAACAGAGTTTGTTTTTAGAACAGATGAAGCTCCAACCGGAATAGCTCTAATTATGGTAGATGAAAATACAAGTGAAAATGCTATTATGGTTGCGGCGGGTGCATGTGATACATTTAATGATGAAGATATATCAAAAATTGAACCTATAGTAAAGTCTTCTGAGATTCTTCTTACTCAACTTGAAACAAACATGGATGCAGTTGAAAAGGTAATTGATATAGCATATAAAAATGGTGTAAAAGTGATTCTAAATCCCGCTCCAATTCAACCTATAAAAGATGAACTTTTGAAAAAGATAGATATTATAACACCAAATGAAGTAGAGGCAGAAATATTAACAGGCATTAAAATATCCAATACTTCTGATGCTCATAAAGCTGCCAAGTTTTTCTTAGATAAGGGAGTAAAAGAGGTTGTTATTACATTAGGCAAAAATGGAGTTTTAGCAGTTACAAAGCAAAAACAGGAACTTTTTAAGAACTACAATGTAAACGTTGTAGATACAACAGGAGCGGGAGATGCATTTAATGGTGGATTTGTAACAGCATTAGCAGAGGGTAAGGATATTTTTGAAGCTTGCAGGTTTGGAAATGTTGTTGCAAATCTTGCAGTAACAAAACTAGGAACATCTGTTGCTATGCCAACGAGAGAAGAAGTAGATAAATTTATTGAAGAAAATTTACAGAAAAGGAGTGATATCTAATGTTAAAGGGTGGAATTTTGAATCCTCAAATGGCAAGAGTTTTTGCTGAAACAGGCCATATGGAAACTATCGTTGTAAGTGATGCGGGACTTCCAATGCCTATGAATGTTGAGAGAATAGACCTTGCATGGAAACCAAATGAGCCTGCATATCTTGATGTTCTTGCTGAAGTTTTGGTGCATATTGTAGTTGAAAAAGCCATACTTGCAGATGAGATAAAACTTGTAAGTCCGGAAATCCATGAACAAATCCTTAGGATGCTCCCAAAGAATATACCTATCGAATATGTTCCTCATATTCAGCTTAAAGAACAAACAAAAAGTGCAAGAGCAATAATAAGAACTGGCGAATTTACCCCATATCCAAGTATAATACTTGTTGCTGGATGTGCTTATTGAGGGGATGATTATATGAATAACAACTATATTTTAGAGCTTAGGGATGTTGTAAAAAAGTTTTCCGGTGTGACCGCACTAAATAATGTACACTTAGAAATTAAAAAAGGTGAGATACATGCACTATGCGGGGAAAATGGAGCAGGAAAATCTACTCTTATGAAAATAATATCAGGAGCACAAAACGCAACTTCTGGCCAAATTATTTTCGAGGGCAATAAGGTGGAGTATAATTCCATAAAAGATGCCCAAAATCTTGGCATATCAATGATATATCAAGAATTAAATCTGGTACCTCAGTTAACTGTTGCTGAAAACATATTTTTAGGAAAACTCCCAATTAAAATGGGAATGGTAGATTGGGTAAAATTATTTAAAGATACTCAAAAACTCCTAGATACTCTCGGCCTTAAAATAAGTCCAAAAACTAAAATTGCTAAACTGTCAGTTGCTCAAAAGCAAATGGTAGAAATTGCAAAGTGTCTTTCATTCAATTCAAAGGTTATTATTATGGACGAGCCTACTGCAGCTTTGACCAATGAGGAAATTGACACTCTTTTTAAAATCATTAGGGGATTAGTTGCTAAATCAATTTCTATAATATATATATCGCATAGAATGGATGAAATATTTAGTATTTCTGACAGTATTACAGTATTTCGTGATGGGAAGCATGTTAAGACACTTGAAACAAAAAATACAGACTATGATGAAATTGTTTCTTTAATGGTCGGCCAAAACATACAAAACCTTTATCCTCAAAGAGATGAAGTAAAAGAAGATAAGATTTTTGAGGTGAAAGGGATTACAGGACAAGATGTTAACGATGTTAGTTTCATACTTAACAAATCGGAAATTTTAGCGATTTATGGCTTAATGGGTTCTGGAAATATTGAACTTTCAAAAATTATATATGGTGCAATAAAAAAAATATCTGGTGATATTATAATAAACGAAAAAAGAATAAAGAAACCTAGTCCACTAAATTCTATTAAAGCAGGGATTGGTCTGGTGCCAGATGACAGGAAGAATGAGGGGTTAGTGTTAGTGAGAAGCATCAAAGAAAATATTTCGCTAGCGTCAATCAAGAAGATTACGCGGTTTGGAGTAATTAATAACAGTATGGAAAAAAATATAGTTAATGAATCTGTAGATGCAATGAGAATTAAAATCAGCTCTCAGAACCAGATTGTAGGAAAGTTAAGTGGCGGAAATCAGCAAAAAGTTGTACTCAGCAAAATACTTAGAACTAGTCCAGAAGTTCTTTTTTTAGATGAGCCAACACGTGGGGTTGATGTTGGTGCAAAAACCGAAATATATCAAATTATGAATAAGCTCACTAAAAAAGGTAAAAGTATAATTCTCATATCAACTGATTTGCCAGAAGTAATTGGAATGGCTGATAGGATACTAATAATGCGAGAAGGCAAAATAGTAAAAGAAGTAATGAAAAAAGATGCGTCGCAAGAATTGGTACTTACACATGCATCTGGAGGTGTGACAAATGAATAAACCAAATATAGCAAAAAAAATTAAATCTATAGATTTCACGCAATATAGAGCATTACTAATATTATTAATAATAACTATTGCTGCTTCGTTTATGGCACCAAGGTTTTTAACCTTTAGTAATTTAACAAATGTAACTAGACAGGTTTCAATGTCAGCTATTCTTGCTTGTGGAATGACTTTTGTTATTTTGACAGGTGGAATTGATCTTTCAGTTGGTGCGATACTTGGACTTTCAGGTGCGTTATCAGCAGCAGTTCTTAGCTCAACGGGATCATTGCTACTAGCGATAGCAACAGGGCTTATAGTGGGACTAATATGTGGACTTATAAATGCGTTTTTTATTACACATTATGATTTGCCACCATTTATTGTAACTCTCGCTACAATGACATTACTATCCGGTTCAACTTTGCTATTTACAAAAGGGGCTCCGATTGCAATTAAAAATGAAGCTTATAAATTCATTGGTAAGGGTGAAATTTTGGGAATACCATTACCTATCATAATACTAATTGTAATTTATGTAATCGCTTTCTTCGTACTTTCACATACTAGTTTCGGAAGAAATGTTTATGCTATTGGCGGAAACAAAGAGGCAACAAGACTTTCCGGAATAAATATTAAGTTAAATGAAGCATCTGTATATGCTATAACTGGATTGCTTTGTGGTATAGCAGGAATTATACTGACTGCAAGACTTGGTTCAGCAGGTCCTGCGGCGGGTAAAGGGTATGAGCTTGATGCGATTGCTGCTGTAATACTCGGAGGTACAAGCTTATCAGGCGGGCAAGGGTTTATTTTACCAACCGTTGTTGGTGCATTAATACTTGGTATGTTATCAAATATATTGACACTTATGAATGTAAACCCATTTGTTTCTGGAATAGTAAAAGGTGTAGTTATTCTAGTAGCTATAGTTATAGATAAAAAATTTAAACTAATCTCATCAAAAGGTGAGTAGCCTCATCTAAAGGTGAGTGCCTCATCTAAAGATGAGTAGTAAATAAAATTTTAGGAGGAATATAAAAATGAAAAAGACTTTTAAAAACCTTACTTTAGTTATGTGCCTGGCATTAACAGCAACAGCATTTACAGGGTGCGGTGCAAAAGAAAATACAGAAAGCGAAAAGAGCACAGATAAAATTGTAATTGGGCTATCGATGAATACGCAAAGTAATCCATTCTTTGTTGACGTAAAGGATGGAGTACAAAAGGCAGCAGACGATAATGGAGTAACATTAATTGTAACTGATGCCCAAAACAATTCTGCAACGCAGGTTGCTGATGTAGAAAATTTATTGCAAAAAGGGGTAGATGCAATCATTATCGATCCCACTGATTCAGATGCAATTGTTGCTGCAATAGAAGAGTGTAATGATGCAGGCATTCCGGTAATTACAATGGATCGTAAAGCTAACGGTGGAGAGGTTGCCTCTCATATTGGATACAATGCAATTAAGTCTGGTACAATTGCTGGAAACTATTTGATTGATACTTTTAAGGAAAACAAAGAAGTTAATGTAGTTGAAATTCAAGGTATTATGGGTACAAATGTAGCACAAGAAAGATCAAAAGGTTTCAATGACACAATTGCGACTGCTTCAAACCTTAAAAAGGTAGCAACGCAAGCTGCTGACTTTGATAGAGCAAAGGCAATGTCAGTAATGGAAAATATTTTACAAGCTAACCCAAAAATTGATGCAGTATATGCTGCAAACGATGAAATGGGACTTGGGGTAATTGAGGCTATATCAGCTGCTGGTAGATTAGATGAAATCACTGTTATTAGTTGTGATGCTATCGACCCTGCAATTGAGAAAATAAAATCTGGTGAGCTAGAAGCAACAATTGCTGAACCTCCATTCTTCTTGGGAAAAGAGGGGCTTATAATTGCTCTAGACGTTCTTAATAAAAAAACAGTTGAAGAAGTAATTCAACTTGATAACCAGTTAGTAACTAAAGAGAATGTTGATACTTTAAAAACTAGGGACTAATAAACTGAATTTTGCTAGATATAAACAGAAAGGGGTATTTTATGATTTTAAATAAGTACATTGACCACACAATACTTAAAGCAGATGCAACAACAAGTGAAGTTATAAGGCTTTGCGAAGAAGCTAAAGATTATAATTTTGCATCTGTTTGTATTAATACATGTTTTACAAAAGTAGTAAGTAAGGAGCTTAAAGGTTCAGATGTTAAAGTTTGTGTTGTTGTTGGTTTTCCTTTAGGAGCAATGGCCACAGAAGCAAAGGCATACGAAGCGAAATCAGCTGTTGAAAATGGTGCACAAGAAGTTGATATGGTTATCAATGTTGGCGCATTAAAAGAAAAAAACTTTGATTTTGTATTTAAGGACATTAAAGCTGTTGTTGATGCATCTGGTTCTGCAATAGTAAAAGTTATTCTTGAAACCTGTATTCTAACAAATGATGAAAAGGTTAAAGCTTGTGAACTTTCTGTTGAGGCAGGGGCAGACTTTGTTAAAACATCAACTGGTTTTTCAACAGGCGGAGCAACAAGCGATGATGTAGAACTGATGAGGAAAATAGTAGGAAAAGATATTGGCGTTAAGGCCTCAGGCGGAATTAGAACAAAGGCTGATGCACTTAAAATGATCAATGCAGGAGCATCAAGAATTGGTGCTAGTGCATCAATAAAAATAGTTACTGAGTAGATATACTACTGTGTTGTTTCTAATAAAAGTATAAGAGAACCGTGATTTTTAAATCATGGTTCTTTTTTTTCGCCTGTAATTAGACTAGCATATTAATTTATGTAGTAAGATGAGCATTATTAGAAATCTAGTTATTTAATAATAATTATTATTATGTAAGAAGATTTAAAAATTCATATATTGTAACGTTATAAATAAAAGTGAATACTTATAGAGAGAGAAATTAAAATGGGCGACTATATTTTGAATGTATATGAAAGGGGTAATTAAATGAAAATTTTAGTTGCTGGAGGGGCGGGATATATCGGAAGTCATGCCTGCGTAGAACTATTAAATGCAGGTTATGAAATCATTGTAGTTGATAATTTCTCCAATAGTAAACCAGAATCATTAAAGCGAATACAAGAAATAACAAATAAAAAATTAGTGTTTTATGAACTTGATATTTTAGAAGAGACTGCACTTGAAAGTGTTTTTTCTGAAAATAAAGTTGAAGCTGTAATCCATTTTGCTGGACTAAAAGCAGTAGGTGAATCTGTGCAGGTTCCTATTTCATACTATCATAATAATATTACAGGAACACTAATGCTCTGTAAAGTTATGAAGAAGTTTAATGTATTAAAAATGGTGTTCAGTTCTTCCGCAACAGTATATGGAATAGCAAAGAGTGTGCCTATTTGTGAAGATTCGCCTTTAAGTGCTACTAATCCTTATGGCCATACCAAATTAATGATAGAACAAATTCTTAGGGATGTTTATATATCCGATAATAATTGGAGCATTGCACTATTAAGATACTTTAATCCAATAGGAGCACATGACAGTGGTAGAATCGGAGAGAATCCAAATGGCACACCGAATAATTTAATGCCATATATTACTCAAGTTGCTGCTGGGAAAAGAGAAATATTAAATGTTTTTGGTAATGATTATGAAACCCACGATGGAACAGGTGTTAGAGATTATATACATGTAGTAGACCTTGAGATATTGGTGAATGTTATGCAAATCCAACTAAGGCAAATGAAATCCTAAATTGGTTTTCTACAAAGGACATTGAGGACATGTGCCTAGATGCTTGGCGTTTTCAAGTTAATAATCCAAATGGATACGAAATCGATTGAGTTATAACTGTGAACTCATCTACAAGGACTGATAAAGTATTTTATAACAGCATTTTTTTATTATTTGATTTTATGTAACATAAAGTTTTCTCCGCTTTTGTTACCTCCTTATTTCTTAAATAAAAGGATTGGATGTTTTTTTGTGCGTCAAAATAGAAGTAACCATTGTTGAGAACATGCCATAGGATAAGATACAAACAATTAATTATAATTACACAATAACAATTAGCAATGCTCAATGGGAAACGTTGAAATATATCCTGTATTTGGGCATTTTTACGTTAATAGGTATCATTCATTCGAACCGTAAAGGAGAGTTTAATGAATAGTGTAAAAAATTCAATGGATATAGAAGGGTTAGAAATCAAGAAACAAACAAAACGTATGTATGGAATTTTAAAAAGATGCTTTGATGTAATAGCTTCTATAATTGCGGTTATAGTGATTTCACCTCTTTATTTAGTAATAGCTGTATTAGTTAAATTAGACTCTCCAGGCAGCATTTTTTTTAAGCATGAACGCTTAGGAAGAGACGGGAAGATAATAAAAGTTTATAAATTCAGAACTATGGTGGTTAATGCGCAGCAAATACTAAATAATATGCCTGAAGAAAAGAAAATGGAATTTGAAGAGAATTTTAAATTTGAAGATGACCCTAGAATAACAAAAGTGGGTAAATTTCTGAGGCAATCAAGTTTGGATGAGCTACCACAGTTAATTAATATTATTAAGGGCGAAATGAGTGTTGTGGGGCCAAGGCCAATAGTTGTGAAGGAACTAGAAAAGTATGGGGTCTATGGAGATAAGTTATTAACTATTAAGCCAGGTCTTACAGGGAATTGGCAAGTTAACGGTAGGAGCAATACGACCTATGAGGAAAGAGTTAAATTTGATATGGATTATATAGATACAAGAAATTTTTTAGGGGACATGGTGATTATTGCAAAGACTGTGTGGGTTGTGTATAAAAAGGTTGGAGCTAAATAGAAAATTTAGAGTACTAAAATAGGGAGAAAAATATTATGGAAGATAGATTATATGCTTTAAGAGATTTAAATGAAAGTAAAACGCTTAATGAAATCAATACAAAAGTATGTATATTTGGTCAAGGATTTGTAGGACTGCCACTTGCTTTAAGTTTTGCCTTAAGGGGCTGTTCGGTTGTGGGGGTAGATGTAGATGATGTACTCGTTGAAAATATAAATAAAGGTATAACACATCATCTTGAAAAATTCCATGGCATAACTATAGTGGAAATATTACAAAGTAAGCTAAAGGAAAGAAGATACTTAGCTACTACAGATGCAGGAAAAGCAGTTAGAGGTTGTAACAATATTATAGTAACTGTGGGAATACCTATTAAAAACGGTGACTTTATAATGGACTATTTGGAGTATGCATGCAGAAATATAGGAAGAAATATAAAAAAAGATGATTTAGTTATTATAAGAAGTACAGTTATTCCGGGAACTACTGAAGACTTTGTGTTACCTATACTTGAGAGTGAATCGGGTATGAAAGCGGGCATAGATTTCTATCTAGCCTATGCGTCAGAGCGTATAGCTGAAGGAAATGCATTTGAAGAGTTTGCAAATATGGTTACATTAGTTGGAGGGGTAAATAAGGCTAGTTTATATAGGGCTATAGATCTACTCGGCGTAGTTTGCATGGCTGAAGTAATTGCAGCAAGTGGTATCAAAGAAGTTGAAACTGCAAAAGTTTTTGAAAATATTCAAAGAGACGTTAATATAGCTATGTCACAAGAATTTGCTAGATTTACGGAGGCTTTAGGTATAGATATAAATGAAGTAATTAAACTCTCCAATACTCATAAGAGGGTGAATTTATTAACCCCTGGGGCAGGCGTAGGAGGGTACTGTATTCCTAATGCTTATCATTATCTAGCGCCAAAGGCTGAAGAATTTGGATTAAATATGGGTTTATTGAAACTTGCTAGGGATAAAAATGCGCGAGTGCCAGAGTTTATAGTTGATAAAACAGAAGAACTACTAAAGCAAGTAGGTAAAAAACTTAAAGGCTCTAAAGTAGCAGTGCTAGGGATTGCTATGAAAGATTATTCTAACGATGATAGGAATAGCCCTAGCGTGGATATATGTAAGTTGCTTATAGAGAGAGGGGCTAATATAAGTGCATTTGATCCTATGGTACAAGAGGAGTATAAGTTTAAGAAGTCAACTCAAAATGATGCGTTAAATGGAGCTGATGCAGTATTAATCATTACAAAACAGCAGGGTATAGATTTTAGTGATGTTTACGGCATGGCGAAAAAAATGAATGATTCTCCGGTGTGTATAGATGTAAAAGCAGCTATTGATAGAGAAGAAGCACTAAAATTCGGCTTTGTGTATTGGAGAATATAATTATGAAAAAAGTAGTTTATGTTGTTGAATCTTTTGCAGCTGGAGTATATTCATTATTACATGACCTCTGTAATGCTGCTTCTGAGGACTATGAAGTAGTAATTATTTACTCATTAAGAAAACGGACACCAGAAAACTTTGTGGATGATTTTAATCCTAAAATTAGATTTATTGAAACTAATATGTGTAGAGGGTTAAATCCACGTGAGAATATAAGGTCTTTGATCCAACTTAAAAAAATCTTAAAGGCGGAGCATCCAGATATTATTCATTTACACTCATCTAAAGCTGGATTTTTAGGAAGGCTTGCATGTTTTGCAAATAGGTTTGATATGGATAAAGTCTTTTATAATCCACATGGATTTTCGTTCCTCCAGATCAATGAATCAAAATTTAAGAGGAGAATATTTTATGGACTCGAGTGGTTTGCAAGTAAGCTTGGCGGGTATATCGTAGCTTGCTCCAAAGGAGAATTTGATGAGGCGCTGAAAATATCAAAACAATGTATAAAGATTAATAATGGAATTGATACAAATAAAATAGATGAAATTATGAGTGAAAATAATTTAAATGAATTCCGTAGCAAAATTAATAATAAACGTAAAAAGCTTAAGATAGCTACTGTAGGTAGAATTTGTCATCAAAAAAATCCAGAGTTATTTAATGAAATAGCAAAGTATTTTAAACACTATGATTTTCTTTGGATAGGTGATGGTGAGTTAATGGAAAAACTAACAGCAGATAATATAAAAATTACTGGTTGGACTGAGAGAAAACAGGTTATAAAAGAACTTATAGATATAGATATCTTTGTTTTGACGTCGCGATGGGAAGGGCTACCGATTTCACTCCTTGAGGCAATGTATATAGGAAAACCATCGATAGTAACAAACGTTATGGGTAATAAAGATGTTGTGAGGCATAATTTTAATGGTTATATAGCAAATGACTTGAGTGAATTTATACACGAAATTAAGCATATCGCCTCAAATAATATTATTCTGGATACTGAATTTGTGAATAGAGTTAGAGCTAGTATTTTAGAGGAATATGATAAAAATAGAATGGTTAAAAAGTATATTTATATATATGAGTTCAATAAAGATTATTAGTAAGGATGGGTTTAAAATGGTATGTAAAGTCATGCATCTATTATCAACTAAAACACTAAATGGCGCTGAAAAGGTGGCATTAGATATTTGTACAAATTTAGAAAGTGAAAATTTCCTTCCAATAGTAGTATGTGCAGGAGATGAGCTGAAGGGATATTTTGAGAGAGAGGGCATTGAAAGCTTTAAAACTAATATAGGTAAACTGAATATTATAGAGGTTTTAAAGCTTAAAAAATTAATAAAAAGTGAAAATATAAATTTAATACATGCACATGATGTTCGCGCATCTATAGCAGCAAAACTTGCAAGTGTTAATTTGGATATTCCAGTGATATCGCATATTCACGTAGAATATGATTGGCTAAAAACAAGATCTATATTAAGGATAATTGATAGATTTTTTAGAAATAAATATGATTTAACAGTGGCTTGTTCAAAAAAAGTTAAAGAATTTTATTGTAAATATAATAGTAAATGTGGCGGTTCGAAAGTCGTTGCGCTACCTAATAGTTTTAATTTTAGTGAATTTAATAAAATCCATATTACTTGTAATATGGATTTTAAAGTTATAAATAGTATACCAGTTGAACCTTATGTTTTCGGATATATTGGGAGATTAATAGATGTAAAAGGAATAGATTTACTTATAGAAACCTTTGATTTATTCCATAAGGAATATACTAATTCAATTCTAGTTATAGTTGGGGAAGGCATAGAAAGAGAAAACTTAGTTAGACTTGCAATCAAATACAATTTGTCATCGGTAATTTATTTTATGGGATATAGGGTGGATGTATACAACTGGTTAAATATATTTGACTCATTTATATTACCTTCTAAAAGGGAGGGTCTTCCACTTACTATATTAGAAGCAATGGCTATGAAAAAGATTGTTATATCTACAAATATAGGGGGGATACCAGAACTTATACGTAATAAATATAATGGAATATTACTTGAGGAGCGGAACACTGGGAATTTATTAAAGTCTATGAAATATGTTTATGAAAATAGAGATGAAGTTCATGAAATTGAAGAAAATGCATATAAACACCTTATTTCGAATTATAGTATTGAGGATTATATTATGAGACTTCAGGAGGTATATAAGGGGTTATGATTATTTATTATATTAATTATGATGGTGTAAATTGCAGCGTGTACGACTCCCAGATATATACCTATTGTGCCTTGCTAAGTGAAGCTAATCTTACGGTTACACTTGTAAATTGTGACATAAATATAGGCTCAAAAGAATATAAACATAAAATAGATAATAATAAAAATTATGATAATCTAAAGATTATATCCCTTCAAAAAAATAAAAAGTTCGACTTTTTTATAAGAAAAAAGTTGATTAGTGATTTAATTAATGTAATTAATTTAGTGAGTGACCAGGGTATACAGGATGAAAAGATAATTATTCATTGCAGAGGTCTCTTTGGTAGTTTTATTGGTTTAAAGGTAAAGTCAAAACTAAAAAGTCACTTTAATATAAAAGTAATCTCAGATATTAGAGGGGCTGTCATTGATGAATATTTAATGCGGCATAAGGACAAAGGCATTATATACAAGATGGTGCTTAGGATACTTATACTTAAAATAAATAGTATTCAATCTAATGTATGTAAAAAATCAGATTATATATTGTGTGTCTCTAAAAAATTAAAGGAATATTTAAGCAATAAACATAGAGTCGATTGTAATGTTACAGTAATCCCAACCTGCATAGAGGCTAGTAAAAATGCATTCGATTTGAAGCAAAGGGAGTGCATTAGATCAGAACTTAATCTTGAAGATAAATTCATTGTTGCATATTGTGGTGGAGGACAAAGCTACCAGAAACCAGGTGATCTGGTAAACGCTTTTATTAAGATAAGTGAAAGTATAAAGGATGCATTCTTTTTAATACTTACTAGGGATAGTGAGGTATTCGAAACAGCTTTAAGCAAATATAAGGCTTCTAAATCTAAGTACTTAATTAGGTCCGTTTCTCATAATGAAGTATACAAATATTTAAGTGCTGCGGATTGTGCCATCCTTCTTAGAGATTATAATAATGTAAATATTGTTTCCAGCCCAACAAAATTTGCTGAGTATATAAATTGCAATCTACCTGTTTTTATTAGTCGTAATATTGGGGATATAGATGAGATAAATGATAGATATAATGTATGCATTTATGAAGATGAAACTTATAGTATAAGAAATAGAGTTAACGAAATAAGAGTGAATGAGGGGAAATTTGAGCTATTAATTCAGGAACACTACGGATGGGATAGAAATATTAAAAAAATCATTTCAATATATAAGGAGCTATAGATATGAAAACAATACTTGCGGGTTCAATTATTATATGTGGGATCTACTTGTGCATGGTAGAAAATATAGTGAAGAACTCTTTTTATAAAGAAATCACAGAAAAGCTTTTGCTATTTCTTATTATTCTGTGCTCCATATTTAATTTAGTTTTAATAAAATTAGATATAGGCTCTTATAATATTGAAATTGGTATTCTTACAATATTACTTCTAACTTATTTATATACTTTTTATATTATGTATAAAAAGAGGCTTATAAAAAAGAGTGTGGATAAAAAAAATATTATTATGCTTATTTGCTTATCTCTAATTAATATATATATATTAATTGAGCCAATGCTTATAAATATGTATTCTGCTGAATCATATTCGTTATATTTGTTTACTTATTTTAATGTTGAGTTAATTCTAATATTTTTTTTGGTTTTAAGAAAATTTAATTACAAAAATAAAACTATTATTAGTGTTGTTTCTGTATTTAGCATAATGAATGCGACGTTAGGCTTGTTACAATTTATAACTGGTAGAGTTCTTATCAATTTTAAAGATTCAAGCCAACAGATAACAGAGCTATATGTAGGAATAAGAGTATCTGGATTTGTAATAGGTGACAATGGTGGAGGTAATCTTGGAGCAATATTATTTCCTCTACTTTTATATAAATATAATAAAGATAAAAACATATTAAATTTTAGCTTAATTTTAGCTGATATTTTATTTGTTATCTTTACCTTTACGAGAATTGCATATTTAGCAATATTTGTAGAAGTGATTATTTTTATACTTTTCTCAGGGGAAAGTGATATCAAAGGCATTATAAAAAATATAGCAACCACTATTGGCGCTTTAGGGGTAGGGATATATGTTTATTTAAATTATTATACTGAAATTATATATATCTTTTTTTTGCAAAGAGGAGAAACCCAGTATGATAGATTTACACAGTTTACTATAGCTATAAAAACCTTTTTTTCTACACCTTTTTTCGGGACTGGTCATGGACAATATAATGATTACGCAATGAGTAAATTAGGACTAAGTGATGATTTGGTGATACATTCTCAGTTTCTAAATATGATTGTAGAGGAAGGCATAATAATTTTCATATTATTTGTTATTTTTAATATCTGTTTAATTTATATGTTAATAAAAAAATATAGTGGAAAAATGGAGAGATTATTTATTATCATGTTATTTATAGGTAATTTAATATGTGTTAATTTTAATCCTAATCAAACCTATGAAATTGTTATATACATATATTATTTTATACTATTTGGATTGTTATTTGCGAAAGATGAAATAACACATGATTATTTATTGGAGTAATTTAAGGGGGTAATTAGTGATAAAACAGCTTATAAAGAAAATGCCTAATATAATCAAAGCACCAATATTTAATGCTTATAATTCATTGCCAGATGCTTATAAATATGGACGAACATTCAACAGTACTTATAAATTTTTAAAGAATTCAGAGTGGTGGAGTGAAGTGCAGCATAGTGAATATCAATTAAAAAAAATTAAAGGAATAATAAAATATTCCTATGAGAACGTACCTTACTACACCAGATTATTTAATGAAAACAATATAAAGCCAGAAGATATCCAAAGTTTTGATGATTTAAAGAAGATACCTTATTTAACTAAGGATATAATTCGTAATAACACAGATGATTTAGTTTCTAGAAAGTATAACAAAGAAAAATTGGATTATGTAACAACAGGGGGAACCACAGGAATTCCTATGGGATTCTACCAAGATAAACATAGAGAGTGGGAAGTAGAGTGCGCTTATACTGCAAATCTATGGTCAAGAATAGGCTATGACAAAGGTAAAAGCTACAAAATGGTCATACTTCGGGGAAATATACCTAAAGACGGGGATTATGAATACATTGGTAAAAATCTAATATTATCTTCTTTTAATTTAATAGAAGGAAAAATGAATAGTTACATTAGAAGGATGATAGATTTTAACCCTGATTTCATACAAGCATACCCTTCAGCTATAGGTTTATTATCTAATTATATAATAGCTAACAAATTAAATATAAGAATAACGAATCTAAAAGCAATAATATGTGCCTCGGAAAACATTTATGATTTTCAGAGAAAAAAGCTGGAGAAGTCATTTAATACAAAGGTGTATAGTTTCTATGGCCATACTGAACATAGCTGCCTTGCAGGCGAGTGTGAAGTGAGCAATTACTATCATCTACAGAGTGAATATGGATACACAGAGTTGATTAATAAAAATGGATTTGATGCCTTAAAGGAAGATGAAGCAGGGGAAGTAGTATGTACAGGATTCAATAATTATGCATTTCCTTTTATTAGATATAGGACAGGTGATATCGCAATTAATAGCAATAAAAAATGCGCATGCAAACGGAACTATAAGTTGATTAAAAAAATAGGGGGAAGAGAGCAAGATTATTTTATTGATAAGTCGGGTTCGAAAGTAACTTTTACTTGTTCTGATGATGCGCTATGGAATGTATCCCATAAAATATTTCTATATCAATATGTACAAAATGAGCCTGGATCAGTTGTGTTATATATTCAGCGTAAAAGCGAGTTTACCAAGGATGATGAAAACTGTGTGATTAGAGATTTTAAAAGGTTTTATCAAAGATTTGACATTGAGTTAAGGTTTATAGATCAAATCGAAAAGTCAGTGACAGGTAAATTCAGATACTTAGTTCAAAATATAAAGTCGAGGTGAGTTTATTATGAATACTAGTTTTAAGGAGACTTATATAGGAGTAAAACTAAGACAACTTAAACATATAGTAATATTCAGAAGTAAAAACCCAAGAATGAAAAGTGCTATTAAAAGGTATAAAGATTGCAAGGACAAGAAGAGTAAAGGGCAAATTAAAACAGAGGTAGATATTTGTAAGAGGTTCTGGGGTATTTATCCACTTCATTACTTTAGATATGATTTATATAAAAAAAGTGTGCAGATTACTAAAAATGAACTAGTTAATTATATACCAGAGTTTTTCTTCTATAATATATATTTGCCATATTACGATGGTGACAAATATTCAGTACTTCTAATGGATAAAAACATTTTAGAACAATTATTCAGAAGTGTGGATATTTCTCAACCACGAACTATATGTAAACTGATTAAGGGTGAAATCCGTACAAGAGATTTAAAAAAGATGGATTTTCATGCAATTAAATTGGAACTTACAAGGGAACAGTGCAAAAAAATATTTATAAAACCAGTAGACGGCGAAGGTGGCTATGGCATAATGGTTTTTCATTTAAGGGAAAATCAAAAGTATATAAATAATAATAACGTGGAACTTACTGAAACATTTCTATTAAATATAGGTAAGGAGAACGATTATATAATTCAAGAAGGCATAATTCAAGATGAGAGTATTACAAAAATATATCCAAGTTCCGTAAATACATTTAGGATTGCAACTGAAAATATAAAGGGATGCGTTAGAGTAGTATGCTCAGTATTAAGGATGGGTAGGCAGGGAAATGAAGTCGATAATGCCTGCCAGAATGGAATTGTACTTGGAATAGATTCTAATACAGGAGAATTCAACAATTATGCTATTGATGAAATGGGTGGAATTTTCTATAAACACCCAGATACAAATTTTATTTTCAAAGGCCATATGATTTCAGATTGGAATAAGATAGTGAATTTTACACTTGAGTGTGCAAAAAAGTTGCCAGAGTTTACGCATTTGGGATGGGACATAGCATTAACAAAAAAAGGACCCATGGCAATTGAAACAAATTTAGAATTCGGACTTGACCTTTATCAACTTGCTTTAGGTGGGTTAAAAGAAGCTTTTAAAATTAATGATCCTAATAAGTATTTAAAAAGGTAGGCGGAAATTATGAATAACAATATGGTATTACATTTTAGAGACAAGTGGAACAAAGTGGACAATACTTTTGCAAGAGGTAGAGCCTTTGTTCAGGGAGATTTATTTGAAGAAGAAATGCTGGCAGAATTCTTTAGCAAGACAAAATGCGAAGATACTATTAATTCTGCTAATGGATTTTGGGGGCTAGTAAAAATACATGATAATTCTATTTTTATTGCAGCAGATAGAAATAGAAGCTATCCATTATTTTATGCGATTATTGATAATATCGCGTATATAAGTGATGATGCATATTGGATAAAAGATAAAACTAAAGAGACTGAATTTGATGAAATTTCAAAACATGAGTTCTTAGTAACTGGGTATGTTACAGGTAGTGATACCTTATATAAAAAGGTTAAACAAATTCGGCCAGGAGAAATAATTTCTATAGCGGTTGATGAACAAAATAATATTGTGGTGAATTCATCAAAATACTATAGTTTTATACATGGGGATTATTTTGAAGAGTTATCAAGGGAAGAATTATTAAAGGAGCATGAACTCAGTTTATTTAGATCTGTTAATAGACTTATTAAATATGCAAATGGAAAAACCATAGTAGTGCCTCTCAGCGGGGGTTATGACTCAAGGCTTGTTGCCACAGTACTTAAGAAGTTGAATTACAGTAATGTTATAACTTTTACCTATGGAAGAGTAAATAATCCTGAGTGTCTAGTTAGCAAGGAAGTTGCAAAGCTTTTAGGTTATAAATGGATTTTTATTCCTTATGATAATGAGAAATCATATGAATGGTATAACTCAGACGAGAGAGCAAACTTTAGTACTTATGCTGATAACCTTAGCACAATATTACCTGATCGAGAATGGCCAGCAGTCTTAGAACTTAAAAAACGAAACCTGATTCCGAAAGACTCTATTTTTGTTCCAGGACATTCAGGAGATTTTATTTCCGGGGGACATATACCAAAAAAATTATATAACCCAAATGTAAGTGCTAAACAAATTGTTGATGAAATTTTAAAAAATCATTATATAATGTGGAACTTTGATGCGGTTAAAAAGGAATGGAAAAATGATTTTGCAAAGAAAATATTAAAATGCGCTGAAATTAAAATGTTCGATAGAAAAGATTACGCATCAAATGAATTTGCTGCAAATCTATATGAAAAATGGAATTTCGAAGAAAATCAAATTAAGAGGATGATAAATTCAGTTAAAATTTATGATTTTTTTGGATATAAGTATTGGTTACCCTTATGGGATTATGAATATATGAACTTTTGGTGTAAAGTTCCTTTAAGTTATAGAATCAATAAAAATTTATATGATGAGTATGTTGTAAAACTATATTCACAAACTGCTAATATCACTACCTATGAGGCACAGAAAAGAGAGCCTGCCCTGGCTAATAAAAATATCTTGAAAAAGGTCTGGAATAAAATCACAAGCACGTTATATTTTTTAGTATTTACAGGTGCAAATAACTTATCCGAAGAGGAACTTAGGGATATGGATTGGGAGCAGTCTTCTGGTAGATTAACAGTGGAAGTTTATAATAAATTATTACCTTATATGATTGGTAGAAGTTCCTGTGCTACGCTTCAAAGACTTGGCTATATTAAATATACAAGTAAAGATGTGCCTGCAGCTACTTTAGATATGTTAAAAAGTCTAAGGGGGAAATAAATTTTATGATAGTCCAAGTTGGACCATATCCAGAACCTATGGGCGGAATTTCAATATATATTAAAAGAATGAAGAAATATTTGGACCTTTTAGGAATTCCAAATGAAGTTTGGGATTTGAGTAATATAAACAAAGATATAAAGAGTGTAACCAATATAAGATTTAGATATGTTCCTTTTGTGTATTTATTTAGAAGAGACATTAAGCTAATTCACTATAATATTTGTGGTGTAAATTATAAAGTTTATATTGGATTTTTTAATAAATTGTTGTTTAAAAAAAGAAAAAAAATATTGACAATTCATGGGGAAAGTAAAGATTTATTTAATAATAATTATAATATTATTATTAAATCACTTAATAGTTTTGATGCAATTATTTGTGTGAAAGCAGGTGATAGAGAGTACCTTTCTGAAAAAGGCGTGAATAAACCGATATATGAAATACCAGCCTTTATATTTCCAACAGAAGACGATATTACAATAATACCGCCATATATTTTAGATTTTATAGATAGTAAAAGTTTTATAATATCTGCAAATGCATCATCTATACAGTTTTATGATGATAATGATTTATATGGTATAGATATGTGTATTAATTTAGTGGAAAAACTAATTAAAAATAGACAAGACGTAGGGCTCATATTTTGCATATCAGAAATTAATGATAGGTCGTATTTCAATAAATTAAAGGCTATGATAAAAGATAAGAACCTTTTAGAAAGTTTCCTATTTGTTAATGAAAAAATGGAGTTATTTCCTATTATAAAAAAATCCCAATTGTTTTTACGGCCAACTAACAGTGATGGATATGGTGTTTCTATTGCAGAGGCTATCTATTGTAATGTACCTGCAATAGCAAGTGATGTATGCCAAAGGCCTGAAGGCTCAATACTTTTTAACACAAGAGATATGGAGGACCTATACAATAAAACTATAGAGGTAATAGAAAATTATGAGGAGTTTAAGAATAAAATAGTGAATATCGTATTTGACGACAATGCTAAAAAAATATTAGAGGTTTATAATTTATGAGTATAAATTCAAAGAAATTATTAAAAATAAGTTTGGTATATGCTGCAGGACAGATATTTGTTCAAGGACTTAATTTCTTGCTTCTGCCCATATATACAAACAAATTAGGTGTAATTGAATATGGAAAAATCTCTACAATAACAGCTTTTACAGGGTTTATTAGCTCTTTTTTAATATTATCCATTCAGTCAGGCCTCTGCAGATTTTATAAGGATGAGGATAATAAAAATAAAATTGTTAATACTGCTTTAAATTTTGCTTACTTATTTAGTGGGATAATGCTTCTTTTGGTGTGGGCTTTAGGTAGTCCACTTTCAAAGCTAATTTTCGATTTTGGAGATGGCTATAAAATATTATGCATCATAGTTATAACATCAATATTTAGCCAAATTAGCAGTATATATACCGGTAAATATAGCATGGAGTATAGTGCATTAAAGGTTTCTATTATCCAAGTATCACAATTAACTTTGCAATTCATAATAATTATTTATTTGGTTTTGAAAATGGAAATTGGATTAATGGGAGTGCTGTATGGTCAACTAATAGCTACTAGCACAGTATTTCTAATTTTAACTATAATTGAGATTAAGAATTATAAATTTGAGATAGATAAAATATTATTAAAGAGTATGATGATCTTTAGCTTAGGCCTACTACCAGTAAATTTGTCTGGATGGGTTTTGACTTTATCTGATAGGTATTTTATAAAACATTTCAATGGATTTGCGCAGACAGGCATATATAATCTTGGGTATCAATTTGGTATGCTTATTAATCCGATTTTCATAACTCCATTTCTCAGCTCATTTACAGCTTATAAGTTTGAGATTTATAAAAACGTAGATGCAAAAGAGAAATTTAAGAATCTATTTAGGAAATATAATGTTATAGGATGCTTTATCATGCTAGGCATTGCAATATATAGTAAGTTCGGCATTATGATATTTGCAAATAGTGATTTTGCTAATGCTTATAAGGTGGTACCACTTATACTATATTCATATTTTTTGTATGGGAAAATAGGATATTATGCACTGGGATTTCAAATTGAAAATAAGACCTACAAAATTGGTTTGTATATGGGATTTGCTGCTGTGCTTAATATTGTTTTGAATTTCTTTCTTGTTCCTGCATGGGGAATTATAGGTGCCGGAATATCTACTATAATTTCATATGTTGTATTAAATTCAATATTTATTAAAACATCAAATAAATATTACAAAATTGATTTGGATACTAAATTTCAATCCAAGGTACAGATTGTAACGCTAGCTTTATACGGAATATATTATATAATCTCAATAAGAAATATTGGTATAGTAAAAGAATTTGTAATTAATATATTTATAATGATATTTTATTTGTACTTATTAGTGAAAATCAAATGCATTGATGTGGATTTTATATATAATAATACGCTGGGACTTTTGAAAAGAAAAACTGAGGTTAAATAAAAGAATAAATGTGTTTAGGTGGTGTCAGTTACGGATAATTATAAGTTAAAAAAACTTTACGCCTTGTCACTATCCAAAGTAGTTAAAAAAACAATAAATAAATTATATCAAATCATGAAAAATATATTTATTAGGTTTATAGATTTGTGGACAGATACTCATATAACTAAAGTTAAATATATAGACTTTAGTTATATTGATATGAGTGATATTGATCTATCTAATATTAACATGCAATCATCTGAATACTTATGTGATATGTACTTATCCCACTGTTTTGATTTACTAGGAAGTGGATATGTAAATGTTACCTATGACATGAATTGCCAAGGGCTGGATGGTAATATTTACGAGGGATCACTGCATATAACTAATTTTGATATACAAGGGAATTGGCTTAATAAAGTACTCCGAATGAGTCATTTAAAATTTGCGAAAAATATTTGGCATCAAATGGATAGAGAATATGTTCCTATAGACTGGCAGATGGATTTCAAAAGTGGGTTTAGATACTCCCAGAAAAAATGGTATTTAGATCAGCCTATAGGTGAAAAAATAGGTGTGGATATTAAGGTGCCTTGGGAACTAGGCAGGCTTCAGCACTTGCCACAACTTGCAGTATTTGCTATTTTATTTCCTGATAAAAGAAAAGCTATTTTAAGAGAATTTAGGAACCAAGTATCAGATTTTATTATGGCAAATCCTCCTAGGATGGGGGTGCAATGGAGATGTACCATGGATGTTTCAATAAGGGCTGCTAATATGCTTATAGCTTTTGATATGTTAGGTCAACTTGACGAATTTAACATTTTAGATGAGGATTTTAAAATACTATTTAATGCAATCATTTATGAACATGGATCATTTATAATGAAAAATCTTGAATGGTATGACGGATTAACTTCCAATCATTATTTATCTGATATTTGCGGACTAGCATTCGTGGGTGCTTATTTAAGACGGGACGAGAAGACGGATTCATGGCTTGCATTTTCAGTGCAGGAGATTATATCTGAGACTTTTAAGCAGTTTAATGAGGATGGAAGCAATTTTGAAGGGTCTACTAGTTATCATAGATTAAGTGGTGAACTTTTGGTATATACTACGGCGCTTATATATGGATTTTTGAAAACCACTAAGAGAAAAGCGCTTATTGAATATAAATCTAATAGTGTTAAGAGGTTACTGCCCATATCAAAACAAAGCTATGATGTATTTTCACAGGAATTCTTTCCAAAAGAATACATTGAAAGAATATATAGATCTGCTTTATTTACAGTGGATATAACAAAGCGAAATGGGAACATATGTCAGATAGGAGACAATGATAGTGGGAGGTTTTTTAAATTTAGTCCCAGTGGTGAGTTCTTATCGCATAGTGATGCCATTAAAAAATATACTAATTTAAAGTATAACAAACCAATCAAGGATATATATTTTGATGAAAATATTCTAAATCATGATACCTTTATTTCTGCCGTAAATGGATTTTTTGAAGATGAGAAATTTTGCAGAGGAGATAAATTTAGTCTTGAAAAAAGTATAATCGTGAGTTTATACAAAGGTAAAAAACTTAAATCAGATCCCTTCTGTAATGATGTGAATATAAATAAAGGTATGGTGCCGGCTTTAAAATATAATTTTGAACAGAAAATACAATTTAGTGATTATACAAGTGAAGTAATAGACACAAATAACATACAATATAAACATTATCCATATTTTGGAATATATATATTTAGAAGTGAAAATTTTTATTTATCTGTTATGGCAGGAGAAAGAGGTCAAAATGGAAGCGGTGGGCACGGTCATAATGATGTGCTTTCCTATGAACTAAGTATTGCTGGTATTGATATTTATGTTGATCCAGGAACTTATTTATATACCCCTGAGCCTAAGATAAGAAATAAATTTCGTAGTGTTAAAGCCCATAATGTTCCCATAATAGAAGACGCAGAACAGTGTAAGTTTACAGGGATATTTTCAAGGAAAAATGAAATTGTGTGTGAGGTTTTAAAATGTGACTGCCATAATTTAACCTTATACGCAACTTATAGAGATACTAAAATACTAAGAGAATTTATAATAAATACTGATAATCTTATTATAATTGATAAATGTAACAGTAAATTTTATGAAAATGACATCATAGGTGAAGCTGTCTCTAATGGATATGGTAAGCTAATGCAGCAAATATAGAAGCAATATATAAGTACTTGGAGAGGAGAAAAAAATGGAGCTAAAAGATCGTTTTTATATACTAAAAAAGCGAATTGGTTTAGTAATATTAATAACTGTTATTGCAACATTTACTATTGGTCTTTTAAATTTCTATGTATTTATGCCAAAGTATAAGGCAGACACTTCTGTAATAATTGGTAAAGAGGCACAGACGGATGACTCTGGGGCTGATTATTATGATGTTATGTTGTACCAAACAATGGTTAAAACCTATAGTAAACTAGCGATATCAAGGACCGTTGTAGAGGATGTTATAGCAAAATTAGATTTAAAGTCATTATTGGCTTCAGATTTGTTATCAATGATAGAGGTTATCCCAGATAAGGAGACTCAATTTTTAACATTCACTGTAACCTCACCTAATCCCAAACAGGCTATGGATATTGCAAATCAGTTTGTTAAATCATTAAGAACTGTTAGTTTAGAAGTTTATAAAGTTGATAGTGTTAATCTAATAGAGGAGGCGAGGCTACCTATAAACCCAGATAGTCCTAAACCAATTCGCAATACTTTGATGGCGTTTTTAATGGGAGTTATATTTTCTGTTGGTTTAGCTTTCACATTAGAGTATTTGGATAATACAATAAAAATTAAGGAAGATGTTGAAATCATAGGACTTCCTGTTATTGGATCAATTTCCCTAATTGATATTAAGGGGGAGGGTGGAATTATATGGTGAAAAAATCTGTTGCAATAAATAACTTTAAGTCTCAAGTGGCAGAGCAATTTAGAGTTCTTAGAACAAATATACGTTTTTCTTTTGCTGGAGATGCAGTTAAAACCATTGTTGTTACCTCTTGTGCGTCTGGTGAAGGGAAGAGTACTATTACTTGTAATTTAGCAATATCAATGGCTAAAGGTGGTAAAAAAATAGTTGTTGTGGATTGTGATCTTAGAAAACCAACTATTCACAAAAAATTCTTGATATCAAATAATATAGGGCTTACAAATGTACTCATTAAAGATAAAATAGTTGATGAGGTTATTATTGATACTTGTATTCCGAATTTATATGTTATACCCTCTGGGCCATTGCCCCCAAATTCATCAGAGCTTTTAAGCAGCAAAAACATCAAAGACATTTTGACTGAACTTGCTGAGCAGTTTGATGTTGTATTAATAGATACACCTCCGGTTCTCTATATATCCGATGCTAAAATTATGTCTGCCTTAGCAGAGGGAACCATAATAGTTACTTCTTATGGGAAAACGGAAAAAAATCAATTATTAAATGCAAAGGAAAACATTGAAAAGACTGGGGGCAGGATTTTAGGAGTTGTGATTAACAAAATACCGGATAAATACAATGGAAGTTATGGTAATTATTATGGTGGTGAGGAGAAATAAATTGAAATTATGGATTAAAATAATTTTAAGTGTAATTATCATTATTGTACTAGGTGCTTTTGTAACGCTTGGTTACACCTTTTATCAATTTAATAAAATAAACACTACAATAATATCAAAAACCGATGAAAATTTAGGAATTAAACCTGAAGTGACGCTAAAAGAAGAAGTAAATATTGAACCTGAAGTGCCACTAAAAGAAGAAGTAAATATTATACCTAAAATAACAAATATTGCTTTCTTTGGGTTAGATAGGTCGAATAAGAATGATGCAAGTCGTTCAGATTCTATAATGATAATTTCTATAGATGAAAAGCACAAGAAAATAAAAATGTCCTCTATTATGAGGGATACCTATGTAAAAATTAACAATCATGGTTACACAAAGATTAACCATGCTTATGCTTATGGTGGGCCGCAGCTTGCAATTAGAACTCTCAATGAGAATTTTAATTTAAACATTAGAGATTATGTTGCTGTTGATTTTATTAATCTTGAGAAAATTATAGATGCTCTTGGAGGAGTAACTATACAAGTTAATAAAGATGAAATTAGTTTTCTAAACAGCTATATGATTGGAGTTGCTTTTAGCGAGAAAAAACCGGTACCAAAGGTTACTGAACCTGGGGAGCAGAATTTAAACGGACTTCAGGCTGTAGCATACTCGCGAATACGTTATACTGCAGGTGGTGACTATCGAAGAACTGAAAGACAAAGGACAGTTTTGTCATCTATGTTTACAAAAATTCAGTCATTAGGGATAAGAAAATTACCATCTATTGTTTCTGAATTTCTACCTTATACTGAAACAAGTATGAGTAGTATTGACATAATGAAGCTTGGTTCAAAAGTGTTCACTTCAAATATAAAGACTTTGGATCAGGAGAGATTTCCAGTGGATGGCTACTGCACAGGGAAGATAATTAACAAAGTTTGGTATTTGGTTGCTGATATGAAGGCAACTGTGGATCAACTCCATAAATTTATTTACGAGGACATAAAGTAAAATAGCAACTAGCAGCTATGTATAAAAAAAAGATGTAGAATTAGCTATAGTTGTTAAAGAATTTATGTTGTATTCTTCTGGTAGATTAACAGTGGAAAGTATGGAAATTATTATAACGAATAGTAGGAAGCTGGATTCCAAAGATTGAACAAGTAACAACTTTATGATACACTTAAGATGTTACTTTAACGATATGTTAAAAAATGGAATGCGTAGGGGGAAGAATAAATGATTGAATTTGTAAATGTAAAGAAATCCTTTAAGGATAAAGTTGTAATTAAAGATATGAGTTTAAAAATAAATAAAGGTGAACTAGTAGTCTTTATAGGACTTAGCGGATGTGGGAAAACAACTTCATTAAAAATGATAAATAAACTCACTAAAATAACATCAGGAAAAATACTTATAGATGGTAAAGACATAGAAAATGGAGATACCATAGAACTACGACGTAATATGGGGTACATAATACAACAAACCGGAGTATTTCCACATATGACAGTTAAAGAAAATATAGAACTAATTCCTAGACTTCAAAAATTAGATGTTGATAAGATTGAAAAAAGAACTTTAGAATTATTAGAAATGGTTGGATTAAATGCAGAAGAATATATGGATAGATATCCAGGTCAATTAAGTGGTGGACAACAACAAAGAATTGGAGTTGCTAGAGCTTTTGCAACAGAGCCAGATATAATACTTATGGATGAACCTTTTAGTGCATTAGATCCTATAACTAGAAATGAACTTCAAGAGGAATTGTTCAATTTACAACAGGAAGTAAAGAAAACAATTGTTTTTGTTACCCACGATATGGATGAAGCATTGAAGCTTGCAGATAGAATATGTATACTTAAAGACGGAGAAATAGTTCAATATGATACACCAGAAAATATTCTAAGGAATCCAGCTGGTGCATATGTTGAGGAGTTTATAGGTAAAAACAGAATATGGAGTAATCCAGAATTTATTAAGGCTAAGGATATTATGATAGAAGATCCTGTAGCTATAAGTTGTAAAAGAACCATACTTCAAGGCATTGATATAATGAAAAAAAATAAAGTGGATAGTTTGCTAATTACAGATAGAGATGGGAAATTATCAGGAATCGTTACATTAAAGGATATAAAAAAGGATGTAACTAAAAATTCTAAGTTAGAAGAAATAATGGAAGAAGAAGTTATAACAATTAAAGAGACTGATAATTTAATCAATATATTAGAAACAATGAATAAGTTCAATATTGGGTATGTTCCAGTTGTTAATGTGGATAAAAAACTTGTAGGGTTAGTTACTAGAAGTAGCTTACTTTCAATACTTAGTGAACAGTTTATTGACATGGAGGTGAAGTCTTAATGAAAGTATTTGTTGATTTTATTGATTTCGTAATTTCTAGAAATGAACAGCTGTTAGATTTAATAGTACAACATATACAGTTAACTGTTGTAGCAGTTGTAATCGCTATAGCTATCGGAGTTCCTCTAGGTATTTTTATTACTAGAGTAAAAAAACTATCCAAGCCAATAATTGGATTAGCGAATGTCATACAGGCTGTTCCGAGCTTAGCACTTCTAGGGTTTTTAATACCAGTACTAGGAATAGGTAGTAAGCCAGCTATTATTATGGTGGTACTATACTCACTTCTTCCAATTATAAAAAACACTTATACAGGACTAAATAATATAAATCCAGATATGTTAGAGGCTGCAAAGGGTATAGGAATGACTAATGCACAAATACTTAAAATGATACAAATACCTTTAGCTCTGCCAATAATAATGGCAGGTATAAGGATATCAGCAGTTACAGCAGTAGGTCTTATGACTATTGCAGCCTTTATTGGAGCTGGTGGACTAGGTTATATGGTATTTGCAGGTATTCAAACTGTTGATAATAATATGATTCTAGCAGGAGCTATTCCAGCATGTATATTAGCACTACTAATTGATTTTATAGTAGGCCGAATTGAGAAGGCAGTATCTCCAAATGGTATTAAAAATACAGAGGGATATATGAAAGTTGGTAAAAGAAAAAAAATCAATTCTAAAGTAGCAGTAGCAGTTGTTGTATTAATATTAGCAGGTACAGTTGTAGGTACTGGTATGTTTAAACCTAAGGAAGAAACAATTGTTGTAGGATCAAAAAATTTCACAGAACAATTGATTTTAGGTAATATTTTAGCTGATTTGATAGAAGGAAATACAGACATTAAAGTGGAAAGACAATTGAATTTAGGTGGTACTTCAGTGGCCTTTGCTGCATTAGAAGCAGGAGACCTTGATATGTATGTGGAGTATACAGGAACTGGCCTGGTTAATATATTAAACCAAGAATCAGTAAATGATCCAGACGAGGCATACGACATAGTAAAAACTCAATTCAAGGAGAAATATGGGTTAGTTTGGCTTGATACTTTAGGATTTAATAACACATTTACAATAGCCATTAGAAAAGACACAGCAGAAAAATATAATATAGAAAATTATTCGGATCTTGCAAAAGTAAGTGATAAATTAATAATAGGGCCAACATTAGAATTTAGTAACAGACAGGATGGATATATAGGGCTTATAGAAACATATAACATGAAATTTAAAGATATTAAAGCTGTAGACGCAGGACTAAGATATACCGCTATAGATACTAAAAAAAGTGATGTAATAAATGCCTTCTCAACAGATGGACTGTTAAAAGGATATGATTTAAAGGTATTAGTGGATGATAAAAAGTTCTTTCCACCGTACTATGCAGCTCCTCTAGTTAGACAAGAAACTCTCGATAAATATCCAGAACTTAAAGAAGTTTTAAATAAATTAGCAGGTAAAATGGATGATGAAACAATGAGAGGTTTAAATTATAAAGTTGCTAGGTTAGAGGAGTCTCCACAGGATGTTGCTACAGAGTTCTTAAAAGAACAAGGACTGATAAAGTAATTTAGGAAATCTATAAAAAATGCTGTATTAGAATACTTATAAGTATTCTAATACAGCATTTTTT
>NZ_JAENWM010000131.1 GCF_016650035.1 Clostridium sp. | reverse complement strand
TTTAGCTCCTTTTGTTTTACTCTACTATACTTATTCGACATATCTTTTAAAATTCCTTTTTGCCTTTTAGTCATATATACAAAAAAAATCGCCATCTTTAATTTGATGACGATTTTTTATATAGTTTTTCAGTGGCCTCTTCGATAAGCGTGATTTTTTAAATTAAATATATACTTTCATATATTATTTTCTACCTTTTTGGGACCATATCTTTAAACCTATAAGCAATCCAGTCCCAATGGTAGATACAATGCCTGTATATATTGCTACTTTACCTGTGGTTGCCTTGTTTTTGGGTGTTTTAACTGTCTTGTGATAATCTTCCATTAAATTAAGTTAACAGCTCGCTTCCCAAAATACACGCATAACTTCAACTTCTGAATTTGTTATTTTAGAAACCAATGTGCTCATATTAATTCCCCTCTCGGGTTACCCGTGTAACCTTAAATATAGTTTACAACCGTAACCTTTAAATTCCAATAGGTAACTTACATTTTGTATCTTAGAGTGAGTTCACTTTGAAGATTAACTTTCACAAATCAAAGGTTTTGTTGCAAATTTGCACATACGACCTCTTTTGATGATTTACTCTCTTTCATAAAAATTATATTATTGTTATAGACAGTCCAACACAAAAGTTTTCTATACAAAATAAAAAACTTAGTACTGGATTTTCTATACGTAGGCTAAAATTTTTAAATTAAAAGGAGATAGATTAATTGTGGTAAATTATGAAAGAATTAAAACAATAAAGCCTGAAGGAATTGAAAATAAAAAAGCATATTTAATTGGTGGGGGTATCGCTTCATTGGCAGCTGCTGAATACCTAATCCGTGATGGTCATATGGACGGTAAAAATATAACTATTTTAGAACAAAAAAATATACTCGGTGGTTCTATGGACGGTGCTGGAAATGCAAAAGATGGATATGTTGCACTTGGTGGAAGAGAAATGGAAGAACATTATGAATGTATGTGGGATTTATTTGGAAAAGTACCATCATTAGAAGAACCCGGACGGACTGTTTTAGATGAATTTAAAGAACTAAATGATAGTGATCCTAACTACTCTAACTGTCGTGCGATTGCTAACCGTGGAGAAAAACTTGATTTTTCAAGTCTTGGACTAGCAGAAAACCATGTTAAACAACTTACTAAATTATTTCTTGCTACAGAAGATTCATTAGGAGCCATTACTGTTGAACAATTTTTCGATGCTTCATTCTTAAAAACTGATTTTTGGTTATATTGGAGAAGTATGTTTGCATTTGAAAATTGGCATGCTCTTATAGAAATGAAACGATATATGCATCGTTTTATGCATCTAATGCCAGGAATGAGTAAAATGAAAGGATTAGTTTTCACTAAATATAATCAATACGATTCAATGATTCTTCCACTAAAAAAATCGTTAGAGTCACAAGGAGTAGTATTTGACTTAAATACACAAGTAACTGATTTAGATATAGATATAACTGCAGATAAAAAAACAGTTACAGGAATCCATTTGACTCGTAATGAAAAAAAAGAAGAACTTATTAAAACTACAGAAAATGATTTAGTATTCTTTACTAATGGATCTATGACTGAAAATGCTACACTTGGAAATATGGATAAAGCACCAGTACTCGATAGAAGCGAAGGTGCCTGCTGGAGTCTATGGAAACAAATAGCTAAAAAAGATAGCGCGTTCGGAAAACCAGAAGTATTCTGTAGTGATATTGATAAAACTACATGGGAATCATATACAATAACTGCTAAAGGTCCTAAAATGAGAAAACTTATGGAGAAATTTGCTGAAAGAGAGTTCGCTCCACATCAAACTGCAACAGGGGGAATAATAACAGTTAAAGACTCAAACTGGTTATTAAGTGTTACTGTTAATAGACAACCTCAATTTACTAATCAACCAGATGATGTTATAGTTATATGGGCATATGCTTTATTCCCTAATAACGAAGGTGATTTCATTAAAAAGAAAATGAGTGAATGTACTGGTAAAGAATTATTACAAGAACTTTTATATCATTTAGGAATTGATGAAAAAGATATGGATGAATATATTGATACATGTATTGTAATTCCTTCTATCATGCCTTATATTACAAGTCAATTTATGCCTCGAGTTAAGGGAGATAGACCACAAGTTGTACCTGCTGGTAGTTCAAACCTTGCATTTTTAGGTCAATTTGCAGAAGTTAAAGATGATTGTGTATTTACTGTTGAATATTCAGTTCGTTCTGCTATTATGGCTGTATATACTTTACTTGGACTTGAAAAAAATCCACCTGAAATATATCCTAGCCAATACGATATACGTGTTGTTGCTAATGCAACTAAAGCGCTGAATAGTGGAAGACCATTACCAGCTGAAGCAATCATCAAAAAATTATTGTGCAATACAAGTTTAGAAGGCTTAATTTAAGTCTAAAGAATAAAAAGCTATGAAATATGAGTTTAAAAACTTAATTTCATAGCTTTTATATAAATAATAGCATTAAGGTATTTTGAATTCTAATAAAGCTTTATGAGTATCTCCAATTATTATTTTATTAAGATTATAAATAATTTGCTCTGGATTTTCTATCATATTTTTTCTTATCCATTCAAGCAATAAACCAACAAGCGCAACCTTATAAAAATTCACTACAAATCCCTTTCCTTTTTCAGACACTTCTTTGCCTAAGGTAATTTCATCTACAACATTTAAAACGAGGTTATACACTGCACTGTACAAGTGAGTTTCTAATTTGTCCCGGGCAATGGAATTATAAGTATTTAGAACCATTTTACGGTTTTCATTCAAATAATAAAATATTCTCAAAAACCCCTCTTGCCATGTCTTATAGGTTATATTTTCTTCCATTACATTTCCAACTTCATTTTTAAAAATCCACTCTAAAAGCGCATAAATATCTTGAAAGTGATAATAGAATGTACGACGATTTACTTTACATTCCTTAACAATATCATTAATTGTGATTTTACCTAAAGGAGTAGTATTCATTAAATTTTTTAATGATTGTGCTAAAGCTTGTTTTGTGATTTCTGACATACTTTAAACCTCCTTTTTGAGAATCATATATATATTATATTTTGAATATATTATTTAGTCAATTTCTAATAAATATAAATAATTATTTATATTTTCAAATGTTTCTATAAAAAAACAATAAAATGGAGTTCATATGATGAACTCCATTTTAATAAATTTAATATAGAAAAAAGACTAACAAAAAAATCACATTCCAGTGTTTATCTATGTTTTATAATATTTAAGTCTATGTATATGTTTAGCCAAATATGAAGTCTCATCTTCAACAACTTTTAGCTCTAACTCTCCTTCAATGAATTTAGAAATTTTTTGTGCCAATTTGAAAGAAGAAACATACTGATTCTTTATAGTATCTAATAATTCATTTTGAATAGGCGTATCATTCAAAATTCTTTGAATAGCAAATTGAATATGAGTAATAAATCTAGCATAACCAAGTGACTTTTTATCTATTTCAACACTTAATTCATCTTCAATCATTTTTATAATTGTATTTGATATAAATGCATATTTCATTGTATTATACAATCTCCCATCATTTCTTGCAGACTGTATATGCAGAGCTATAAATCCGATTTCATCATCTAATAAGTGAATATTTGTTTTATCCTCAATCATAGTTGAGGCCTTTTGGGCTAATTCAAATTCTCTTGGAAAAAGGGTCTGAGTTTCAGCTAAAAATGGGTTTTCAATATTCTCATGGTTTTTAAGTTGCTTTAAAGTAACCTCTATATGGTCAATTAGTGATACATGGATTTTCTCATGTAAATTTTCATTTAGTTCTGAAGATATCATATATATAATTTCCTCACAAAGTGCAATCACTTCAATCTCAACACTATTTAAAAGTTTATGAAAATTGACTAAATTTATTTTATTCTCAATAGAAAGTATTTTTTCTATTGACATATATTTAGATATACTATCACCAGAATTCTTTCCAAATCCTATTCCTTTTTCATAAAGGATTTTTTCTAAATTTGCTTGATAAACTAATACAATATTATTATTAAACACTTTAATTACATTAAAATCAGAAGTTCCAATTTCCATTAAATTCCCTCCATGTTTTATAGGTTGTATTTTTACCTATTTTTTTATCTTTACTTGCGACGGGAGACTCCGTTCTCTATAGAGATAGATGAATTTCGTTTCCCAATTATTATCATTTAATATTATAGTATAATACCTATTATACTATAATATTCTATAAACTATAAACTTCTATAAATTAGTTCTCCAACACTAATATCTTTGAGTTTGCTAATGTTTAGCATATCCCTGTTGACTTTTATATATAATATTTGTAGAATATAATAAAGTGGGTGATTCGAATTAAAGATTTATTTAAGGCTTATAAAAACAATATATTATTTTGTATTATACTGATTATATCTTTGTGTATCTCTATAACTATTGGTGCTATTTCTATGTATTTTATATCTTATTACACTCAAAATATATGGTTATCACGCCTTTCATTTGCTTTGGTTTTTAGTATATTTCCTTTCATTTGTTGTTCTATTTTTAATATAAAATATTCAAGACAATTTGGAAATTCCTTATTAATATTTCTGAAAGCATCAATTTTCTCCTATTTTCCTATTTTTGTATTAGGATTTATAATATCTTTAATTGTAAGCAATAAATAATGATTAGCAACGCAAATTGTTTTGCTAATCATTAACACCCATTTTTACCATTAATCGGGTCTAAATTTATTGTTATTCTTCCACTAGAAATTAATTGTTTAAAATTAAAAATAAATTTATCTACTATACCATTATACTTTAATCCAATTTCTTCCTCTCTTATACATCTATTAAACCTCAAAACAATCCTTTAGGTTAACAAAACATCTTATATTCCGTCCTCTAAATCTTGAATTTTCTCTCGATATACTTTAATTGCAAAGTACCCCGAAATTATTAAAGAAACTGCTTCTGATATTGGAAACGCTATCCATATTCCTGTTAATCCAATTAGTTTACTTAGAATAAATGCCAATGGTAATAAAATAATAATCTGTCTTGCAAAAGATATAATAAGGCTTACTTCTGCTTTACCAATCGCTTGGAAAACCACGGAAATAACTATTGCTACTCCAGAAAACACAAAACCTATACTAATAATTCTCAAACACTCAATCCCAATTGCTTCCATCTGTGGTGTACTGCTAAATAGCATAAGCAGCTGCCTCGGGAATATTACAAATACAGTGGTACCAAGAAGCATTATTGCGCACGCAAATATGCAACCATACTTGACAGTTTCAAGTACCCTATGCTTATTTTTCGCGCCATAATTATAGCCAACTATAGGCATGATTCCCTGTGTCAAACCGAATACAGGCATATATATAAAAGACTGTAATTTAAAGTATGCTCCAAATACTGCAACAGCAGTTCCAGAAAATCCTGCTAAAATTAAATTGATACCAGATATCATTATGGACCCCAACATTTGCATAAGCATAGCAGGGACTCCAACTTTGAATATTTTACCTGTGATATTACCACTATAATGAAATTTCTTTAAATTTAGTTTTAGTCCATTTTTGTTTCTAAGTACGAGTTTAAGTGCATATAGCATAGCACATAGTTGACCAATAACCGTTGCTATTGCTGCCCCCTTCACACCTAATTTAGGGAAAAATAACAATCCAAAAATAAGAATTGGATCTAGAACAATATTGGTTATTGCCCCTAATAATTGTATTCTCATAGAACTTAACATGTCCCCAGTAGATCTCAAAATATTCATACACACTTCTGATATAATGCTACCAAATGAAAACATCATAATAATCCTAGTATACTGTACTGCATATTCAATAACAACAGGGTCGTCAGTAAACATCTTAGCAAACATTTCGGGTACAAATGTTGAACAGATAGCAAGGATAATCCCCAATACAATGCCTATTGCAAACCCATGTTCCGCCGTATTTATAGCATCATCTTTGTTCCCCGCGCCTAGCTTTCTTGACATAAATGAGTTAATACCCACACCAAACCCCACAAATATTGATACTATTATAAGTTGTATTGGAAAAGCTATGGATAAAGCAGTAAGTGCCTGCTCTGATATTTTTGCTACAAACATACTGTCTACAACATTATATAGCGCTTGCACAATCATTGACAACATTGCTGGCAATGACATTTTCATGATCAGCTTCTTTATATCCATATTCCCTAGTTTATACATACTTTCTTTCATTGTTAATCCTCCGTAAATGTCGTTATATTATCTACCATTTTGGCTAATATACTTCTTATTTTTTCAATATCTGCATTAGAGATGTTATCAATAAGAATATCTTCCCATCCTTTCAAGACTTCTGTAATGATAGGAAATATATTTCTTCCTTTATCGGTTAAATATATGCCCCTTTCACGTTTATCACTTTCATTAACTACTCTATTAACATAATTATACTTTTCAAGATGGGTGATTATTTTTGTTATAGTGGCCTTATTAAATAAAAATAATTCATTTATTTCAGTTAGGTTCGCCCCATTATCATCCTTTAAAAATAACAATACTTCCGCTTGAACTTTATTTAGATTATATTCTTTTAGCTTAACATCTACAAAGTTTTTTTCATTTCTATATAATATTGAAATATTCCTTCCTATTATTTTACGCATATTTCCCTCCTCCCATAATGGTTGCCTAAGAAACTATTATACTTCATAATAGTTTCTTGGGCAACCATTATTTACAGCAATCAATATAATGAAAATAAACACCCCCTAAAGCGCACAAATTCACGCCTTAGAGGGTGTTTTTAAGTTGGATTTTTAACTACAACTACTACAGCTAGCACATTCACCTTCTTGTTTATTTTCTAGTTCGATAGAGAAACCATCTAAACCATTTTCCTCACCACATTTTATTACTAAACTTCCAAATTCATCATTAACACTCTTTTTTACCACTAATTTAATATCTCCAATTTTCTCAACATTGTCGTCTTCTTTTTGTCCATCCAGAACAAGATTAAACACAGGTCCACTTCAGCCATTACCTGTTAAATTAATTCTTATTTCATCTGAGGTTACATTATTTCCCTTAAGGAATTTTTTAAATTCCGTATAGGCTAATTCACTCATACTTATAAAAGCCATTTTAATTACCCCTCTCTATATTTTATGTGCACTCTCGGAAACTCTTAATGCATTGCTAACTCTTGATTCATTTTTGCTCAAAAATCAACTTCACCTCAGAATTTCTTCGTGCTATATATTGTACGGATAGCTTAGATAATCCAAGCTATTCGTAGCATTATCT
>NZ_JAENWM010000140.1 GCF_016650035.1 Clostridium sp. | reverse complement strand
GTTATCCAGATACATATTATTATTTCCTAAATGTGGATATTGTTAATTATTGTTTTCCGACTATACTCTGTATTTAATTATACAAAAAAAGCACCTACAGCTCAAACACTTTTTTTCTAAGTGTCTAGTCTATAGGTACCAGTTTATAATAATCCAGTATTGTTTTTATATATAAATCTTTATATTGGAGGAGAAGATATGACAAATATTGAATTACCATATGGACATGAAGAAATAAGGATTCAAAGATTACTGTTATTCCTGACGGAGTGTCCGTAATAGTTCTTTAAACTATAAAAATTTAAAGGAGATAATGATGAAAAAAGTAATTTTAATACCAGATTCATTTAAAGGAACACTTAGTTCGATACAAATATGTGAAATTATACAAAGTAAAATTAAGCAGCATTTTCCTGAATGCAAAGTTATTTCAATACCAGTAGCTGATGGTGGAGAGGGTAGCGTAGATTGCTTCCTTACAGCATTAGGCGGAGAAAAAATAAATCTGATAGTCAAAAATCCGTATTTTGAAGATATGGATTCGTTCTATGGAATTATTGATAAAGGGAATACAGCTGTAATAGAAATGGCAGCATGTGCTGGGCTACCACTTGTTGAAGACAGAAAAGACCCCAGTAAAACTACTACTTACGGTGTTGGACAGCTGATTTTGGATGCTGCAGGCAGAGGAGTAAAGAAGATAATTGTAGGCCTTGGCGGTAGTAGCACAAATGATTGCGGTTGCGGCGCCGCAGCTGCAATAGGAGTGAAGTTCTTTAACAATAAAGGTGAGAAGTTCATTCCTACAGGGGGAACGACTCATGAGATTTCAAGTATTGATATATCAGGAAAGGCTGAAGTTTTAAATGGAATAGAAATAGTCACAATGTGTGATATTGATAATCCAATGTACGGACAAACAGGAGCAGCTCATGTTTTCGGACCACAGAAGGGTGCAGATGCAGAAATGGTACTATTTCTTGATGAAGGTATTAAAAATATTTCGGAAATTATAAAAAAAGATTTGAGTAAGGATCTGAGCGAAATACCTGGATCAGGTGCAGCGGGCGCCATGGGTGCAGGAATGATAGCATTCTTTGATTCTGTACTACAAATGGGGATAGAAACAGTTCTGGACACGGTTAAATTTAGTAATGTTATTACTGGTGCGGATATGATATTTACTGGAGAAGGAAAGATTGATTTCCAAAGTTTAAGGGGAAAAGTAGTTATTGGAGTGGCTAAGAGGGCAAAACTTCAAAATGTTCCTGTGTCCGTTATTGCAGGGGGAGCAGATAATGGAATAGACGAGTCATACGACTTGGGTGTAACTTCTATTTTTTCTATAAATAGATTACCAGAAGCTTTTGAAACCAGTCGGTATAAAAGTGTGGAAAACATGACATTTGCTGTAGATAATATTCTTCGTTTGATTAAGAGTGTAAAGCAAAAGCTTAAATAAATGTTTAAATAATATAAAAGCTAGGTGTCACATGGAATATGTCAAACTATTGGACATAACTTTCCAAGTTTAATAAGGTAGATAAGATAAATATTAGCGATAGTAAATTAAAGTGTCTTACAATGTTGTATGCATTATTAGAAAAATTCGGAGATGCTGAAAGCAAAAAAAAATTCAAGGAGGTCTTTAATATGACAGAAATAGGAAAGATGATATTAGAGGATGGAATTGCTAAAGGAATGGAAAAAGGAATGGAAAAAGGAATAGAAAAAGGTAGGAAAGAAGGGAAAGCACAACTCTTATTAAAACTGTTAACTAAGAGATTCAATAAAATACCTAATGAATATAAAAATAAGATAATGGAATTATCGGATGAAACTATAGAAATAATAGGACTTGAACTATTTGACATGAAAGATGTGAAGGAAATAGAAAAATATTTTTAGTATATTGAGGTATTTTTATTTATCTTCAAGGATAAAAAGCGATAGAATAAATAATTAACCAATTAAAAGATAGTTTGGTAGAGTATGATGGATAAGCGTTTAGTGTTTATCCATTGTTTTTTATACAATTTTAGAGTTAAATTTTGATAAATAGACATATTTATACTATAATATATATATATTAGTAAAATTACCTTTAGGGGGACGAAACATGCAATTAAATGTAGAACAACAAAAGTTAATACAGGGGAAACCAAGTGGACATTTTTTAATTAAAGGAGTAGCAGGATCAGGCAAAACTACAGTAGCAGTTAAATGAAAATTTTGATGAGGAAAAAGTCAAATTATTAACTATTCATTCAATAAAGGGATTAGAGTTTAAAGTTGTATTTATAATAGGATTAAATGAAGGAATAATACCTTATCTATCGTATCAAGAAGCAGAAGATGAGGGTATGCAAGAAACTATGGAGAGGAAATTACTATATGTAGGAATGACTAGGGCTAACGAGCTATTATATTTAACAAGTAGTGGTAAACCGTCTAGATTCTTAGTAGATATAGACTCAAAGTATTTAAAGTTAAAATATAAATGCAAATTAAGTAAATTCTATAACGTGTCCTTAGAGGATTATGCTTATAAGAATAATATTGTAGATATATACTCCCGTGAAGAAAAAGTAAGACAGTGGATTATAAAGGAACTAAATAATATTTATAAGTATCCACTAGATTTAATCAATGTAGAGTATAAAGTTAATAATTTTTCTAAGATAGGACTTGTGGATGTTGCCATTAAAATTTACAGTAACAATAATCCTATACCTTACGTATTCATAGAGGTTAAAGCTCCCCATACAAATTTGGAAAATGGGTTAAATCAATTAAAATCTTATATGTCAAATAGTAATACCTGCCAATACGGCATTGTAACTAATGGAAACGAAGTTATTATTATTAATAAGGATTTTGAAGTTATAGATGATATACCTGAATTTAATACGGCAATGCTACCAAGTTCTTTAGAGGATTATAAATACAATGATTTGAAACATAGCAGAAAATATAAATTCACAAGAGATGTAAATGAAACTGAGCAGCTTACAATATGTGAAAGTGGCAGTGAAGATTCTTACGATGAAATGAATTTAATACCGCTTAAAATTTATTGCGAAATTGCAGCAGGACTACCTATATACATGAATGCTCAAACCCAAGGGAACTTCTATGTACCTACTGATTGGGTAGGAAATAGTGGAGAACACTTTATTTTAAAGGTTAAAGGGGATAGCATGATTGGTGCAAATATAGATAATGGGGACTTAGTAGTAATAGAGGTTAGACAAACTGCTGATAATAGGGAAATCGTTGCTGTGGCTACTGATGCGGAATCGGCAACTTTAAAAAGATACATGAAAATGGGAGACACAATACTTCTGATACCAGAAAATGAAAACTATGAGCCAATACAGATTAAATGTGAAGAGGCAAAGATTTTAGGAGTTGTAGTTGGGGTGGTAAAGAAGGAGAGTTGTAATGGAATGAAAGGGAGTATAGATAAATATATAAATTCTATTTAATACTATAAAAGGGATTAATTAGTCGGCTGGTACGACCCCGTAGTAAAATTTGGGAACGTATGTGGACAAATAATGCATATTCAAAGGGGGGATTTTATGAAGCCATTAGGTATAGGATTGCTTACAATCGTAATTGGATATATGTTATCAATGTTTTTTTCAGGATTAGGAACAGATGATGCTAATATGTCATATGTAGTTGGATGTATTAACGCTGTATTATATTTATCAGGAATTGTTTCAATATGGGGATATTTAATATTGAAAGAATTAAAAGATAAAAATAATGATAATAAAAATAAATAAAAGGATAAATCGCTTCGCAACATTCTTGTATAGTTCATAAATCATAAATTTACAATACTTTAACAGTTGGGAATATAAAATGGGATTGTCTATTCATGGCAAGCCCATTTTATATGTATTATTCTCATTATTGTCTAACATAGCCTAAATTTAAAGACCTGTTTATCATTAATCTTAAGAAAAAGAAAAAAAGGCATTACTGCCTTTTGAGTCTTCATTTGTAAGTTACACGCCATTTGGGACCCTTATCCGGATCAGACCCCAAATTGGATGAGGCCATTAAAGATATAATTAACGTGTACAGTAAGTGCTACCTACCCAAATTATGGAGTAGTGATAAGATTGCGGCTGTTGATGGTACAATGATTGATCTACAAAACGCTAGAGATTCAACCTGTGGACATGTTCCCTCAGACGGCTCATGTGGAGACCTGTGTGAAGCTAGTTAGAAAATAACCAGAATTATACATGTGATTAGCGAAAAAGGGAGGCAATAAATGTATGACTTCGATGAATTATGGAATGAGTTCAATCAAAAGCTCCTGAACTATATTAATGCTAAAGTTAACAATACTCAAGATGCTGAGGACATTCTACAAGATGTTTTTATTAAGATATTTAGTAGTATTGAGCGGCTAGAGAGTCAAGCTGCAATAAAGTCGTGGATTTATAAAATTACAAAGAATACTATCATAGACTTTTATAAAAAGAAAAAGGATGTCTCAGTTGCACCAGAAACCTTATATGAAATTGAAGATGAAAAAGAAGATGTTGATAATATGAATGATGATATTTCAAAATGTATTGGTGATATGATTTTTGCACTTCCTGATAAATATTTATCTGTATATGATATGTACGAGAAGAGGAATATGAAGCATAAAGAAATTGCAGAAGCATTAGATATTTCGGTATCTGATTCTAAAGTAAGATTGAAACGTGCTAAAGATATGTTTAAGGATAAGTTAAGTAAATGCTGCGATTTTGAAGTGGATAAGTATGGCAATATCATTAACTATCTTTCAAAAGGAAAATGTAAAGACTGTGATGGTAGGTGTTAAGAAGAACCCATAAATGTTTGAACCGACCCCTAAAAGTTAGACAACAAACTAATTTTAGGAGATCGGTTTTTTAATGCAGAAGTTACTTAGTTTTGTTTAGTCACTACAACAGGAACCTGAACAGCTACATGAGGAGCTTTGCTTATTAGGGTCAATACCACCACATTTATTATTACTAGTATCACCAGATTTGATTGCCTGTGAAAACTTTTCTAGTCTTTCTTTTCTCAGAAGTATCAAGTCGTCACGGTTATATACGATATTCATTCCATCTTGAGGTTTAGTGCCACATGCATACTTTTGAACACCATCAATTTCAATAACACATACATTACAACACCCGTTTTTCTTTTTGTTTCTAAAACATGGTGCTGTAATAGTAATGCCATTATCCTCTGCAATTTCAACAATATTTTTAGTTGTGTCTTTGACAATAATCTCTTTTTCATCGATTTTTATTTTCATTTTTTCCCCTTTCAATCCTAAATTTCAATATATTATTTTTTGCTACACCCTAAAGACGATTGAAAGATGAGATGGTTACATAATTTCAGAAAAAAATGAACTTGTTAAAGTACAAAAAGAATAGGTTCTCAATATGTAGGGGCATTTACCTTCAATATAAACCGAAAAGACTTTTAAGAGTTCACTACAACAGGTAAAGATGTTGAATTAAGCTTAGGTTTCTTTGGTAAAGAAAAGATGTCCGCTCATATTGATATCATGCCAGATGAAGAAGTGTTTTTTAACTATCTAAAGAAAGCAGCTGGTCTGCCGCCATTTGTTACTTTTAAAAAGCACCAGGTAGTTAAAATAACACTTTTATAAACTGGGTTATCATCTTTACGACTAATTATATTTATGCAAAGTAAAAACCACTAAGTATGACTTAGTGGTTTTTGTTACATGGGCGATGTTCTGGATTTATTTTTTCTATTAATTGGTTATATTGATTATTATCTATACCCACATCAATTCCCCCTTATACTTTGATAGACTAATCTTTCGTCTATCAATACTATTTTGTCTTTATTTAAGTATATACAACATTAACATTATTTTCCAAGAATCATTATTAAATGATAAAACTAAAGTTAGGTGGAAAAGTGGATTTCAGTTAGTAAATGCATATAATCTATATTTAAATTACTAAACTTTTACAATGTTATATTTTTTATTAAAATTTAGTAATTATTTAGCATAAGGAGGCCAGCTATGAATATAATTACTTGTTTTATAGGTGCAGGTGTGGAAGCATTATTGTATTACATTTTGAAAATTTACTTTAATCATAAAATGAAAAAAATTTTAATTATTGCGAATTGTGTATTAATATTAAGTATAATAATTGATTATATATTTATTGGTAGTCAGGAATTATTTGACATTATGTTTGGGATAGAATGTTTAAATATAGTTATATGGTTTTATTACTTATTTGATAAGT
>NZ_JAENWM010000082.1 GCF_016650035.1 Clostridium sp. | reverse complement strand
TTGGAACTATTAGTATTTGTTCTTTGTGCCCCCATAACTTGTTTAAAATGCTATAGAGCACATATCCCCCACCAAAAACCAAGAATATAGAAATAATAAAATCCAAAATTAATACTATAATTCCTAAGTACATACTTTCAATGATAACATGTACAATACCCATATACGCTCCCTTAATATATTTATTAATCCTAGTTAAAATTAATATTAAAGATATTCATGGTAGCTAACTGTATATTTAACCCATGAAAATTTTGTCATTTAATATTTATCCATTTATATTTAATTTTAACTATAAAATATTTAGTTATATTCTCATCACTATAGTTCATTCTAATGATTTCTAATGATTTCTAATGATTTCTAATGCTTTCTAATGCTTTTAGATATCCATTTAATCCCACGAAACATTTGCTTTATGCTACCAATAATTATATCCATAACTATTAAATTTATTACATCAAAATATAGCGCTGATTTATACTTAATAAAAATTTTCATACAAAAATTATTCAAGTGTTTTTGGCAAGATAAAAACAAAAAACATGTACCACGGAATGCTATTACATAAAACTGTTAAATAATTTATAAAAAAGTAACACTAACAATTATCAACGGGTTCGCTTTTGAGGTGCTTTTAGTAAAATAACATGAAAAATAACGTGCTAATTAACATCAATTTTTATTCTTCCATAAGTTTATGGAGTTTATATTATGTCTGCTATTTTGTATACTAATAATAGTGTGTATAATAAATGAAAATTTAAGTTAAGTGATATAATTTATTTTAAATAAACCATTCTAATTTTATCCTATTAGTTATATTTTACTAATATATAGAAATCATGTTATAATATTCTTCTAAGCTGTATATATTTTAAAGATATGATTTATACAACTTTTTATTTTATTGTGTTTATAAACGTATTTATAAATAGTTTGAGGGAGTTGTAGTCATGGATTTTATTATTGAATTTATATTTGGATTGTTTCAAAGTAAAGACGCTAAACACACTGAATATAACGATTTCATTAATATCATTATATTTTTATTGATATCTTTTAGTATCTTCGTTGCCTTTCTTTGGGTATGTAGCAAATTAGGCTTGTTCGGATAATTCGTAAAATTTGATTAAGCGAAATTGAAAATTTTTATTTTAGCTTATTAAGCTATAAAACAAAAATAAGCAGAAGGCTGTTAAACCTTCTGCTTATTCTATTGTTAAATACGTGCTATTTGATGTGATAATTACTACATATGCACCTCAAAAGAGAACCAGTTGAACAATTATGTCAGTGCTTATATAATAACTAAAAATCAATACAAAATCAGCTTAAGCCTTTTATTTCCAATGGCTATTGATTTTAATAAATTGCGGTGTTTAGCTGACATGACACCAATGACAAATACTGTAGCCGATTGAAAGGAAGATTGGTTTATCTTGTGCTTTTGCTATGACAAATGTTTCTTCTCCCCATGGGTTCCAATTTACTGGGTTATATGCATGTTGGAGAAGGTATGGAGATTTTTCATTAATTAACTTATTAGGTTTTCGGTTTTGTTTTATAGTATCTGGTTTAGTCATAGTTACAACAACTCCTATCAAATATGTATTAATGATATTATGCCCAATGTAGCTGGTTTAAGTCCCAGGAAATAAAGTAGCAACATAACCTTATTGTTTCTTAAAATATGCCATAAATTTATATATGGTTAGTTGCATTATATAAGAATATTAGAAGAGAAATACATAACAATATATTATAAAAACAAAGTTAAAAAATAAGTAACTATTCCAATCCATATAAAAATTATGATGCCTCCTACAACCCAATTTTTAGGTTTACCTTCTTTAAAAATATTTTCTGACTGCTCTCTACATTCATTCATAATATCTTTTGGTATTAAACTAATTGCAAATACTACACCAATGGGCACTAAAATTAAATCATCAAGATAGCCTAATACGGGTATAAAATCAGGAATTAAATCAATAGGGCTTAAAGCATATCCGACTACTAATAATACTACAACCTTAGCATACCATGGTACATCACATCTTTTACAGGCTAAAGATAACGCTCCAATTTCTTTCTTTAAATTTTTAACCTTTATCTTAAAATCCTTAATGATATTTTTTAATATTTCAATAAAATTGTTAATTATAATGCCCCCTTTCGAATGTGCAATTAAGTTAACTTTTCCATCCCCATTTTTTATATTACATCTAGAACATTGTTTTTAATAACGCTAGAATTATATCCCAGCAATCTTGGCATCCATAATAAATATCAGCACCTTTTAGTGACAGCTATCTTAATTAAAATTTAATTTTAAATTAAATACAATAAATATTCTTCTATAATTAGCGAATTAAAAAAGCTGATCAAAATGATTTCACATCACCTTCACCAGCTATCTAAATTTGTTTAATCTATTTCAGATACAATCTACATGCCTTATATTGTTATCAAACCATTACTTAAAAGTTCACTCTCTAAGCTGCCATTTCGGAATAATTGATAACTAATATTTCTGCTTTATTCTTTTTTGCTTCTTCAATCATTTTTTCAAGCTTTAACGCTATATCATTTTCTATATAATACTCACCACATTGTTTACAAACATTAGCTGGTACACCTTTAATTATAATTATATGCCCGTCAAAGTCTACAATATGGTTAACATTGCCTTTAGCTAAATTAGATTTACATAAAATACAATTCATCCTTACTGCCTCCTCGTTTTTAAATCTTCATACCATTGGTCTCTATCAGGATAATAGGTTGTTATCATCCATACATACTCTTGCCCTACTGAACATACCACATGAACTCCACTATGAACATCAGTAAATCCTAAAATTAAACAACTTGGAAAAGGATAATCACTTTCATAGTATTCTATTATTTCACCGTTATTTATACAATCAATTACTTCTTTAATTTTAATTTCTCTTTGTTGCATCCTTATAAGAATATGTCCACGCCACTGGATTTTATCATTTCTAATTAATTCTTGTATCTTTTCTATACTAAAATTCATATTTCCTTTCTCCTTTATATGTATATTTATAGTATACCACATCATCAAAAAAAATCTCACAATATGCCGAGATTATTCTTGCTGCTTATATTTATATTTAAAGATTGAAGAAATTAATGAGTAGTACCATTTGTGAACTTGTCACCAATGACAAGTACTGTAGCCGATTGAAAGAAAGATTGGTTTATCCTCAGCCTTTGCAAAGGCTTCTTCACCCCATGGATTCCAATTTACTGGGTTATATGCATGTTGGAGAAGGTATGGAGACTTTTCACTAATTAATCTGTTAGGTTTTCTGTTTTCCTTAATAGTATCTGGTTTAGTCATAGCTACAACAACTCCTATCAGATATGTATTAGCTATATTATGCCCAAGGTAGCTGCTTTAAGTCCCAGGAAATAAAGTAGCAACATAACCTTATTGTTTCTTAAAATATGCCATAAATTTATATAAAGGTTGTTGCGTTATAAAAGAATATTGTGCCCTAAATTTTTATTATGGTTTTTAAAAATTTTTTTTGATCCTAAAATTCATTAAGTAAGACTTCTAATTCTTCTTTACCATATAATGACCCATCACTAATAAACTTTTCAATATCAATAGTACCATCTTCTATAAATTCTATTTCCCATCTTTGTCCTGGGACTAATAAATACCTCAATATCTAAACTTGCTTTAGTTAATCCAGCTTCTTTTGCAGCTCTATTCCTTATTTAAAAACTACAAAAAAACAACACAGCTCAAAAAAACAGCACCAAAAATTAATTTAGTGCTTTCTTTATATAAAAACTTAAAACTCCATACACTAATCAGTTTAAACCATTAATTTATAATGGTTCTTTCTTAATATGTGTCCTAAATGTAAGACTGAACTCAATATACATGTCTACTAGCACAATCTTTTTTTGCATTATGTTTTTTTTAATCTATATAACACTCCCTTACTTGATTGCTTAATATTATTATCTCGGTTGTTCCTCCAAGATTTTTATTTATCAAATCTGCCAACTGTTTTAATGATTGTTCAAACTCCCGATATCTGGTCTCATCAAGCAATTCAACACACATAAATGCATCTTTTGTACTTTCAGTAAGCATAGTTCTTACTGACTCACGCCAATTTAAGCATCTACATATTGCTCCATCATCATCCTTGTATATTAATTCACCCTCATAAGGGGAACTGCTTTCATCGCTTCCAAGTGTAATGAATTCTTCATTCCCATCAGCTTTAGTAAGTCTTATATTTCCAACGAATTTATCTATGTCTTCTCCTCCACATGGCAATGCAAAATTTAGAGATATAGAATTATAAATATCTACCAATGGGTTTATATTCCCTATGCGATTGCCATTATCTACTCTTTTTAACAGAGCTTCAATAGAAGATCTCACACCTTTTTTTGTTTTAAATTTTTTAAATGCTTCTCTCCAAATTTGAATTACCGGATTTTTACTAAATTGCTCCTCTGTTAAATAAGTCAGAGCTGCAATTTCAGCTTGTGACACCAGTTCTTTAAACTTATCCTCATCTCTTATTGCATTATCTATTCCCGTGCAAACAACTACACCTATTCTTGCTTGTGGAAACAAACCCCAAAAATCATCTTCAACTATAAACTTTTTCATAACTATTCCTCCATATATCATATATAAATTCTAAACCCTATTTATATTATACATCTTTGTTTCCTCCTTGTGATTTTCTTTAATCTAATACTAATTGTTATTGAAATGAATTTACACGCTCTGCCATCTTTATCTACTACTTTGAACATCATTATCGAGGATATAATCTGTTCCTTATCTGATGTATTAACTATTGTACAGTCTACTGATAAACATTTTTCCTGTTATAATAATACAAATTATGTATCTTTACTCTAAAATATAATACCATAATATAAATTATGTCATTTTGATGAAAAATATGGTAATATGTAATGAAAAGCATATCAATACTGTTCTTCTTATTTAAAGATAAAATCTATATGAGTATGTGTTAAAAAATGGGGGTAATATATTGGAAAATACTTTTAGTAATAAAATAATAAAACCATATTTTTATTCGTGTGATGGCATTATAACAGATGTGAATTGGGGATTTATAGATTTTACAGGTTTTACAATGGCTGAATTGATAGGTAAATCACTTACAGAACTGTCCGCCATGCTAAAAATTAATCCCCAAAGACTTCTTGATAATATTAGCAATAATTATTCGGTATATATTTTTACAAAATCCTTTTGCGCCCGTAAAGTGACTATATCACTTTTTAATGACACGGTGGCAAATGGACAAGTGTACACTTTTGTTGAGAAACCAAATTCTAGACTTGATGACAAGTTCACCTTTATGGAGCAATTATTTATGGATACTACAACAGGCTATGCCGTGTACAGTGTTCCTGATTTAATATTGCTCAGATCCAATGAAAAGTATCGTAATTTACTAGACTCTCCTCATAATGATGAAGTAAATATTATAGGTCTCCCTATTAATGAAATTATAGAAGGATTTGTGGGTAGCGAGACCGAAGCTATTTGGGACTCAATTCTTGAAACGAAAAAGAACAGTTATATAAAAAATATTAGTTTCAAAGGAGAAATAACTTGTTGGGCCTTTACCCAAACAGCTATACTTCAAAATGGAAAGATTGAATACATATTTGAAACTGCTTGTGAGGTTACTGAAAGTGTTCCTAAAAATCATAGTTTACTTCGAAAAAATGAGATAATTGAAAAGCAAAAAGAACAATTGGAACAAAAAAACACACAACTTATGTGCATAATTGAAAATTTATCTGAGGGAGTAGTTCTTGCTGATAATACGGGTAAATTTATTATGGCAAACTCAGAAGCAAAGAGGTTAGTTTGTCAATCTGACAATGTAACTTTTTTAGGTGATAGTTTTAAATCATCTAAATTATTCGATATGAAAGGCAATGAGATACCTTTTGAAAACCTTCCTGGATTTAAGGCGTTAAGAGGAGAGGAAGTTAGAAATTTAAAAGCACATATAAAACATCCTACTAAAGAGTATTTTTTGGAGATAAGCTCAATTCCGATTTATAATACGCTTGGAGATATAACTATGGTAATATCGTGCTTTCACGATATTACCGACACAATTGAAAAGTCCAGAAAAATTGAAGAGCAGAAAAATCAATTAGAGGCTATCATTGAAAATATATCTGATGGCATTTCTATTTTCGATAATAAAGGCAAATATATATCATTTAACAAATCAGAGAGGAAAATGTTTTTCCCATATTATGAATACAAAGCCCAAACAAATGAAAGATATTATGTATATATAGATAAGACAAGTGATAGTTATAATGAGGCTAATCTTTATGATATTAATGGTGATGAGATAACTCTTCAAAACACTCCAATTTCTAGAGTTATGCGAGGGGAAAAATTTAAAAACATGAGGATGGACTTAAGATTTCCACATAAAACATTGCAAATAAATGTCAGTGGAACACCTATTTATGATGGTGAAGGAAAATTTACTATAGGTGTGCTTTGCACTCAAAACATGACGGACTATTTAAAACGTGAAGAAGCTATAAGAAGCCAATATAAATTCTTGAACAGAATGGTAAATACTTTTGATTTGCCTGTTGTTAGAATATCATGCCCAGATTTAACTGTTGTGGATATTAATAAAAAGGCCTTTAGTATCATTAAGCAGTTAAATTCTGATATTTTATCAATCAGTCAATTAACCCAAATGAAGCTTGTAGATTTATTGGAAACATATAAACCATTAGAAACAAGTAAATGTTACCTATGTATTAATGAAGTTATAAGAGAGAAAGAAACAAAATATTTGAATAAAAAGGAAATTTTATTAAATGGAAAGCAGCTATATTGGAATATTATTTTTGAACCCATATTCAAAATAGATGGAGAAATCCAAGAAATATTAATCATAGTAATTGATGTTACTGCTGAAATAAAGTCTAATATAGTCATGGAAAAGACATTAAAATTACAAGGAGAATTTCTCGTTAACATATCCCATGAACTTAAAACGCCACTAAATGTTATATTTGCCACAGCTCAGTTATTTGATTTGTTTTGCAATAGTGGTTCACTGGACGATAAAAGGAATTCAATTATTAAATATATAGATTCGATTAAGCAAAATTCCTATAGACTATCTAAGCTTATTAATAACATAGTTGATTTATCTAAAATTGAAGCAGGGTTCTACAAATTGAACTTATCAAATAATAATATAGTGGCCATTGTAGAAGATATAGTGATGTCTGTAACTAATTTCACTGACATCAAAGGCTTAAATATCATTTTTGATACAGATATAGAAGAAAATATTATTGCTTGTGACCCAGAAGCGATTGATAGAATAGTTTTAAATCTTATATCAAATGCAATAAAATTTTCAGAAGTCGGCGATGAAATATTTGTGTCTATTAAAGATAAAAATAAATTTGTTGAGATATCAGTCAAAGATAATGGTATTGGCATTGAAGAGAAGAACTTAGATATGATTTTCGATAGATTTAATCAGGTAGATAAATCTCTATCAAAAAATTCAGAAGGTACTGGTATTGGCTTAAGTTTAGTTAAATCAATAGTAGAATTACATGGTGGTAGTCTATTTGTTGAAAGCGTATTTGGAAAATGTAGTGAATTTACTGTTAGACTCCCTTCAAAAAAGGTACTTCAAGAGAGTAAGCTATACATTAACAAATTACCCATTAAAAATGAAAGTATACGAGTAGAGTTATCGGATATTTATTAGTGATTTTATACAAAAAAAAGCCATTGATATCAATGGCTTTTTTTTTATGACTAAAAATACATTCTACTTAATTATACTTCCTATAATATTAAAATTCCTTAAATGTTTTATATTGTCCATAACTTTATCCGAAACTGCAGCAATAATAACTGTACTTGGACCTGCACTTTTCATAATATCCACATTAATATTTTCCTCGATTTTCAGCTTCATACCATTATTTTTTGCAAGTTGACAGGCTTCATTAAGTATACCCTTAGATCCTACAGGGATTATTTCATAAACATCCTTCGTATTTAGAAGAATTTCAATATCGCTGTAATGCACAATATCTTCATCATTATTTACTTTGACTTCTTCCCCCACCTTAGGCAGTCCTATTGAAACCACTATAGAATTATCTTTTACACTATTCACTTTTAAAACTTTAGTTTCTGCTATTCCTATAACAGTTATGCCTAGAGCAGTAGAAACTGTAGGAAAATTTTCTTCTGTGCTTCCAGTAAGAACAACTCTACTTATACCTGCGGCGTTAAGTTCTTCTTCTATACCTCTAATTATTTTTTCACCTGTGGATTTCATTTCGTTACAAATAGCATCTACTACAGTAACAATTTCTGCCCCAGTGCATAATACTTCTAGTAGGGCAGCCCTAGCAGTATATTTACCTGTGTAAAAAGGGTTCACTTTTAATGAATCCCCCTCTTTCATTCCAACACTTCCACAACTATCACAGGCTACTACCATTGTTTTGTTTTTATCAATTTTTATAAGAGTTAAATCTCTTACTTTGCTTACTTCCATGATTTATACCGCTTGGGTAAAATCTTATGTATTACTTGTGCCATAATAATATTTAATGCAGCTACGCCTGAAAGTACGGGCACCATCCCTATAAGAACAGCTTTGCCTAAAACAGGTATTAATAGTGGTGATAGTATTAATATTAACAGTGGTCCATTTATCATAACTGCGGAAGTTAGTGAAAGTATGATTGCTACAAAATAGTTTTTCGATAAAAAATATTTAAATACATATCCAAACACCAGCATAGTTACCCCCATACCCACCATAGTAATCAAATGAACAGGTAGTGATAGTGGGAACCCACTAGTAAGAGCAGTTAGAAAATGTCCTAGGGCACCTATTAACGCTCCGTAAAAAGGTCCTAGTATTATGGCTCCTAAAAACCCAGGCATGGAATCAAAGGCTATTGAACCCATTATTTTTATATTGGCCCCTACAAAACTAAGTGCTATAAAAAGTGCAGCTAAAACAAGCTTTTTCGTTTTCACCTATTTACCCCCTCCAGTATGTCTTCCTAATATATTCAACAAGTTCATCTTCATTATTAAATGAATTTTCATAGGTTACCACACTTCTATCTATTACAAAAGCAGTTATCCCTAAATCAATTGCAGCTTTTAACTTTTCTTCTGTACCACCCTGCACCCCACTATCCTTTAAAATAATTGCCTCAGCTTCATACTCTTTAATAAAGCTACAATTTAAATCATAGCTAGTGGGGCCTTTAATTGCTATGATGTCCTCAACTGCAAGGCCTAAGGAAAAGTATTCCTGCATAACTTCTATGGATGGAAGTACCCGATGAACTATTCTGTTTTCCATTCCAAGATCCATGAGTTTCTTTATATTTCTACTTCCTGTAGTATTTAATATAGTTCCTTTAATATTTTTTGCCATTTCTAATAGCTGTTCATATCCGCAAATCCTAATTATTTCCTTATGATTCTTGAATTTATCAATAACAGAAGGTCTCTCATATCTAATATAATCAATGTTATGCTCTGTGCATAAATTCATTAGTGTCTTTGTAATTTCCGTTGCATATGGGTGTGAACCATCTACTACTACTGTTATATTGTTTTCTTTAAAAGCCTTAGCTAAGGCTACTTTATCTAGTGGAGCCGTATTTAAAACCTTATATTTATAATCTCTTAAAAGTTCTCCTCCATATGAGGTGGCTGTTGAAATAAAAATATCTTCTGTAAAAGTATTTAGTAGAGATAGTATTTTTTTTCCCTCTGAGGTTCCTAAAAATAATGCTATCATATTACTCCGACGCTTCAGAGGAATATCCTCTAGGAGTTATAAATTTACCATTTTTAATATAACTTTGACTATTTCCTATAATAACTATGGAAAACATATCAACAACACTTTCCTCAAAGGTACCTAGTGTGAATAGTCTAATCTCTTGTCCATCTCTTAGTGCACTTTTAACCACAGCCACTGGAGTTGTTTCTTTTCTATGTACAGCAATCAAATTTGTACATTCTCTTAAATACTTTTGTCTTCCCATGCTCCTTGGATTATATAATGAAATCACAAAATCTCCTTCTGCTGCAAGTGAAACTCTCTTTTTTATTAAATCATAAGGAGTCATTAAATCACTTAAACTAATGTTACAATTATCGTGCATTAGTGGTGCTCCAATTACTGATGCAGCTGCAGAGGACGCTGTAACTCCAGGAATTACCTCAACTTCTACATTATCTAATGCATTTAGCTGAAGTATTAATCCAGCCATACCATATATACCTGCATCTCCAGTGCTTATTATAGAAACAACTTTGTTCTCTGCCTCTTTTAATGCATGAGTGCATCTCACTTCTTCCCCCTTCATTCCAGTGGAATAAAGCTCTTTACCCTCTAAAAGTGGTTTTATAAAATCAATATATTTATTGTAACCTACTACAACTTGGCTTTCTTCTATAGCCTTAATTGCCTTTAATGTCATATGCTCGAGTCCACCTGGACCTATACCTATTACGTATAACTTTCCCATGTTATCCCTCCACCTATATTGTTATCTGTTCTCTATTTCTCCAATGCAAATGGTCATGCCCTCGCAAGCTATCTTACCAGTTAATAATGAACCTTTACTTAGTTCAACACAAGGCTCACAAACTGCCCTAACTCCAATAGTTTTTTCTACGAAATCACTTCCGATATATTTGTGTTGAATTTTTTTAATTTCTTCTAGACTCCATATACTGAGTTCACTTTTAAAGAATTCATTAAGTTCTAAAATAGCAACTTCATTTCTTTTAACCTCTACAGTAGTAACAATCACAATGGACCTAATGTCCACATTATGCTGCTCTAATATGCTTAAAACACACTCTCTCATTTTAACTACCGAGAAATTTTTTTTACATCCTATTCCAAGCACTATGTTTCTTCTTATTAACTTTAGGCTTTCGCATTTATTGAGTCCTTCTGTAACTTTTGAATCCTTTTTATTAGTAACATATACAAGACCTTCTGCCCCTTCAGTACTTGCTTCATACCCCTTTGGAAGAGGAATCTCCTTAGCTTCATCTAAAAAGGCTACTTTTCTTCCTGCTACAAGCTTTGAAGAAATACTCTTAGCCTTTTTCAAATCATCTATCACTAAATGGTTGTCTCTTGCAATGATATCTGGTGCTATAAGTCCCAGGTTATCCGTAGCCGTAGTAATTACAGGCAGAGCCTTTATACACTGCGCCACCTTTAAAGTGAGTTCATTTGCTCCCCCTAAATGCCCGCTAACTAAACTAATTACAAAAGAACCAGTTGTATCAATTACTATTACTGCTGGATCTGTAGCCTTGTTTTTTAAATATGGAGCTATAGCCCTAACTGCAATACCAGTAGAACTTATGAAGATTATGGCTCCATAATCCTCCATAAGCTTCTTTGTGATAACACTTAAATTGAAATTAGAAATAGCATTTTTTGAAAAGAGAGTTATATGAAAATCCTCTCTTAACCTTTCACTAATTTCATCTCCTTGATTTGTAACACTGACAACTGCAATATTCATATTAGCCTCACTATTTTCCTTCCCTAAACATATGGGTAAAGCTCTTATCATAAAGTAGGCTCTTATCATATTCACAATCTATAAAGTCTCCAACTAGAATTTGTGCACATTTAGTTATATTTGCAGCCTTTACCTTTTCAGAAATATCGTCCAAAGTTCCTATCATGCATCTTTCATCTTCCCAAGTAGCTCTTTCCACCACAGCCACTGGAACATTTCTTCCATAACCACGTCTAAGATTTTCTACCACCTTATCTATCATTCCTATTGATAAAAATATAGCCATAGAAGCTCCTATTTTAGCCAAACTCTCTAAATTTTCTCTCTCAGGCACTGGTGTTCTGCCTTCTACTCTAGTAAGTATAACTGTCTGAGTTACACCTGGCAAAGTGAATTCTTTTTTAATTGCTGAAGCTGCTGCAGAAAAAGAACTTACTCCTGGAATAACTTTGAATTCTACATTTAGCTTATCTAGTTCCTCCATTTGTTCCATTATTGCTCCATAAATAGCTGGGTCTCCAGTATGAAGACGAACTACCATCTTACCCGTATCTTCAGCCTTTTTCATAACTAGTAATACATCCTCAAGTGTCATTGATGCTGAGTTATGTATTTCTACGCCTTCCTTGCAAAATTTTATATGTTCATTACTAACTAATGATCCTGCATATATAACAACATCACATCTAGTTAAAATATCTCTTCCTTTAACTGTTATTAAATCCACATCTCCAGGACCTGCTCCAATAAAATAAACCATAATTATTCCTCCATCCCTATTGTCTTCAATTATTTTCTGTTTGCTATAATTAGTGACATATACTCTTTATTCTTTAGTATATCCTCTTTATTTCTTATAACCTCTTGGCCTTCTCTCCCAGCCTTTTTCACATAGACATAATCAAACCCTTTTTCTTCAAGTACATTTATAACTTCTTCTTCCACTTTATAAACCTTCATAATAACTAAGAATTTTTCAGTTCCTATATTATGAATATTGCTAGCTGGCATAATAAGGAGTGGCTCATCACCAATAACAAGAGGCTGCTTTGCAAGGCTAGCACAGGTGCAGAACGATGTTATCCCTGGAATAGTTTCAGTATCAAATCCTTGCTCCTCTATATACTTTAAAAGGTAAATATATGTGCTATAAACAAACGGATCCCCTATTGTTAGGAACGCTACATTCTTACCCTCTTTAAGTTTTTCTTCTATCGCCTTAAATGCTTCATATATTTTTTGTTCCTGTTCTTCTCCTCCCATAGGGAAGTGTTTAATCATTATTTCAGAACCCTTTCTAATATAATCCTCTGCTGTTTTATGTGCTATACTTTTTCCACCACTCATAGCACTCGGTGCAACAATTACATCACACATCTCTATAATTCTAACTGCCTTTAGTGTTAACAGTTCCTTGTCTCCTGGTCCAACTCCTACGCCATATAATTTACCCATTTGTTTCCTCCTAACTATTTTTCAGCAGTTACTATAAATATTGGATTGTTTGCAAAAAGCATAAAGCTTTCTCCCTTTGTTTTGCTTATTGAAGCTTGAGTGCAACTTACAACAAATCCAATTTCTTTTAGCACCCTCATAGCAGTGTATAAATTATCTATAGTTATAAAATTTAAAACCATTGTACCCTTTGTTTTTAGCTTTAAACTATATTCTCTAATTATCTTTTCAAGATTTCCGCCACTTCCTCCAATAAATATTGAATCAAAGCATCCGTTAATTTCATTTATAACCTCTAAGGCCTCACCCTCAATAACGGTTAAGTTGCAAGCTTTAAACTTTTCTTTGTTTTTATAGAATACCTCTAATGCATCGACGTCTTTTTCTATTCCTACAACTGAGCCTTTGCTACACTGCCTACTCATTTCTATTGTGACAGATCCGGTACCCGCTCCAATATCTAACGCTTGGCTATATTCTTTTAAATGGAGTTTTGCAATACTTAAAATTCTTACTTCCTCCTTAGTCATTGGGCAATTTCCTCTTATAAATTCCTCATCTCTAATATAATCCATTATCATCACCTATAGCCTTTCAATTATAACCACGCATAAATCACTAAAACTTGTATCTATAAATTCCTCCGGTGCTCCAATTGTTATCTTTTCATCAGGGTAAGATAAATTTTCACCAACATATACCACTGTCTTAAGATTACACCCCATTAATTTGTTACAAATAAATCCAGGTGTATTGTTTTTATCAGTAAGCCAAATTGAAATACTATTTTCTTTAACCCGCTGAATAAAATCTTCCTCTCTTCCATGAAGACTTGAAAGATAACTACCTTGCCAAGATTTATTTAATTTAGACACAAAATATTGAAAGGAGCTGATACCTGGTATTACTTCAATATTTCCACTATAACTCCTATTTACAAAATCTGTTATACCATAAAAACAGGGGTCTCCCGAAGCTACAATGCTTATATTTTTGTCCATATTTTCTCTAGCATAACATATCACTTCCGTAAGACTCTTAACTATTTTCTTTTTATCATAATCGAAATCTATACTGTCAAGAGCTCTTTCAAAGCCTAAAATAACATCTGAATTCTTCAGTACCTGAACTGCTTTAGGTAAAATATAATCACTACTTCCTGGTCCAAGGCCAACTATAAAAAGCATGCCATCCCCCCTCTCTTAAGTTGCGTATAGCACTCTAGGTGTGGTTGTTCCTACGAACATTGTTACTTCAGCTTTTATTTGTCCATAGGTGTATTGTTCCATTCTATTTTTACTCTTTTTTGCTATTTCCTCATATATTTCATTGTATCTATTGCCTAAAAGCTTAACTGCACCTTCAGTGGTTTTTTCTGCATAGACTGCTTGCACAAGTTCTCTAGGAGCACCTGCAAGTGCAAGTTCTAAGGCAATAACTTCTAGTCTAACATCACAAGTCCTACTATGAGTATTAAAGCATCCAGCTGATATTTTGCTAAGTTTTCCTATATGACCAATTAATAAAACGCTATTAACCTCTTTCTCCATACAGCTATTTAGAGCAACGCCAATAAAGTTAGATATTATAACAATTCTATTTTTATCATGCCCTAGCTTTATAGCCATTTCTTCACCTATACTACCAAATACCAGGATTAAATCCTTATGCCCCCCGGCAACCTTTTGACAGATTTCAAGATGCACCGAATCTGTAATTGACTCTATAGACATAGGAGTTACTATTCCTGTAGTTCCTAGTATAGATATACCTCCAATAATATTTAGCCGTGGATTAAAGGTTCTTTTAGCAACTTCTTCACCTCTAGGTACAGAGATGGTTATTTCTACTCCAACTTTCTCTGGAAGTACACTTTTAACTTCTTTTTCTATCATGAGTCTAGGTACAGGGTTTATAGCAGGTTCTCCTTTTTTTACATATAAACCTTCCCCCATTACAACCCCTACTCCACTTCCACCTTTTAATTTATATCCACTTTGTTTTTTATCTGCTCTGCCCCATATTTCTAAACCATGGGTAGCGTCTACATCATCTCCACCGTCTTTTATAATGCAACACTCAACATAATCTTCAGAAGTAATGATTTTTTCTATAGTTAGCAAAAGTTCTATGCCTTTTGGTGTATCTATTTTAACTTCTTTAATTTCTACATTGTTATATAACATATAAGTAGCAGCCTTTGCAGCAGCAGCTGCACAGGAGCCTGTAGTATATCCACATCTTAATTTTTTACCATTACTGTTAACAAATAGATCTAACATAACACAATACCTCGCTTTAAACAAAATCCTCTATTTTCTACCTCTTAATTAACATATAAAGTAATGCATTTACTATGGAAGCTGCAACTGAGCTACCACCCTTACGGCCTCTTATCGTTATCATAGGTGTTTCTAATTTTTCTATTTCTACTTTCGACTCTGCTGCACCTACAAAACCAATAGGAGCTGCAACAATAAATTTTACTTTTGATTTACCCTCTATTATAAGCTCATTAAGCTTAAATAACGCAGTTGGAGCATTTCCAAAAACAAAAAATTCAATGCCTTCCTCTACTGCTTTTTCAAGGGCCGCCATAGATCTTGTAATTCCCTTTTCCAAAGCAATTTTTGCAACTTCTTCATTACTTACATAACAGACAACCTTACAATTCAATTCTGATAATGCCTTTTTATTTATACCTGCAAGAGCCATATTTGTGTCGGTATAAATTGTAGTTCCCTTTTTAAGAATTTTAAGGGCTGCATCTATTGCACCTTCTCTTATATATACTAGGTCTTGGTATTCAAAGTCTGCAGTTGTATGAATTACCCTTTTGATAATCTTTAATTCATTTTCAGAAAAGTTATGACTCATCATTTCACTACCTATTATTTCAAAACTTTTATTTTCAATATCCATCGGAACTTTGATATAATCTTTCATTTTATCACCCTTATTTTTTAGTTTTTCCAAGCCCTTCATATCTATCTTCAATAACATCTCTAATGTGTTCTAAATATATCTCCTGAAATTTCGGAATTTCTCCCAGGCCATGCAAATATATATTAACTTTAAATCCATTATCTCGCAGAACCATTTTCCAGGAATCCTTTTCATCACTTGCCATATCATTTTTAGCATGATCTCCTGCCACAAGCATTAAAGGCATTAAAGTAATTTCCTTTATTTTATCTTTTTTAAGTTTTCTAATAACATCTTGTAGTGTTGGATAGCCTTCCACTGTTCCTAGATAAACATTTTCATACCCATGGTCATTGAATACACTTTGAAGACATAAGTAGCAAGCATTTGCATAATGTATTGTTCCATGTCCCATAAAAACCACAGCTTTATCTCTAGGTATAATCTGATCTATTGAGTCTACTAAAATTCCATAATCATCAGGTCTTCCCTCTTCTTCGCCTTTATAATATAAGGCCGGTCTACCTAATTCTATCTTATTAAAGGCCTCTTTATTTTTAAATCTATGTACTACCCCTTTAACATAATCGTACTCGACGCCAGGTATCAGATGCAGTGGTTGAACTATAACCTCTGCATATCCTTCCTTCATTAACTTATCTAAAGCCTCTTCTGGTGTATCGCACGTAATTCCATCTCTTTCTTTAAGAACTTTTATTATCATATGAGATGTAAATGCTGTTCTAACATCATAATCACTAAAAGTTTCACTTACTCTTTCCTCAATTCTTTCAATAGTTAATTTCCTAGTATCCGCGTATGTTGTTCCAAAACTTACCACCAATATTGCACTCTTCATTTTTCACCTCTGCTATATTTCTCTTTTAAAATTTCCTAATAACATCCAAGAATTTCTCAATATCATCCTTGCTATGCTTAACACTTAAAAATAGTGATTCGAATTGTGAAGGAGCAATATATATTCCATTACTTATCATATGTTTAAAGAATTTCGCGAAAAGCACAGTATCACACTGTTTTGCATCTTCATAATTATTAACTTGGCTAAGCTTTGTAAAGAATATCGTAACCATTGATCCACATCTATTTACAACTATAGGAAGATTCTTCTCCACTGCGATTTTTTCTACACCGCTTTGAATCATAGCACCTAATTCCTCAAGTTTTTCATAATAACTTGGATTATCATAAAGGTCCTTAAGCGCTGCATATCCTGCTGCCATAACCACTGGGTTTCCGGACATAGTTCCTGCTTGATACACTGGTCCCATTGGAGATAACATTTCCATGATTTCTCTTCTTCCACCATAAGCCCCACAAGGTAATCCTCCGCCCATAATTTTTGCATAAGTTACAAGGTCAGGCTTTATTCCATATAAACTAGCTGCCCCCTTATAAGCAACTCTAAAGCCACTCATCACTTCATCAAAAATTAATAGACTTCCATTTTCCTTGCAAATTTTATTTAAACCTTCTAGAAATGATTTACTAGCAGGTATAACTCCCATGTTTCCAGCTACTGGTTCTATAATCACCGCTGCGATATCATTTCCATGACTCTTAAATACATTTTTAACACTTTCAATATCATTGTACTCGGCTATTAGAGTATTTTTAATGCTATCTTCTGGTACTCCTGCACTTCCTGGTATGCCTTCAGTTAGAACCCCTGAACCTGCACTTACTAGGAATCCATCAAAATGTCCATGATAACATCCAGCAAATTTAATTATTTTATTCCTTCCTGTATATCCCCTTGCAAGCTTAACTGCGCTCATAGTTGCCTCTGTTCCAGAATTAACCATTCTAATCATGTCCAGTCCATCTAGAGTGGTACACATATGCTTTGCAAGCTTTAGTTCAAAATTTGTAGGAGCACCAAAAGCTATGGCCGATTCACAAGTTTCTTTAATTGCTTTTACAATGATTTCATTACAATGTCCCATCATCATAGGACCCCAAGCGCAAACAAAATCTATATATTTATTGCCATCCTCATCAAATATGTAGGCACCCTTACCACTTTTAATTACAGGTGGATTTATATCCACATCCCTAAATGCCCTAACTGGGCTGTTTACTCCACCGGGCATGTATTTTTTCGATTCATTAAATATATCTAAATTACTCATTTATATCCTCCCTAAGCCATTTACTAGCTTCTAGCGCATAATATGTGATAATCATATCCGCTCCTGCCCTTTTAATAGAAAGTAACATCTCTGGTGCTAGAATAGAAATAGTACAATAGAAATTGAGAAAGTTCCTGATAAGTATTACAATAAAGATAATAGATGGAGGGACTTAATCATGAGAAAACAACACGATAAACAATTTAAAGAAGATGCTGTCAAATATTATA
>NZ_JAENWM010000115.1 GCF_016650035.1 Clostridium sp. | reverse complement strand
TTTCATATTTAAATCTACCTTTCTGATTATCAACACCCCATTTGTACAATCTTATGAGGTATATTCTACACTATATTTTTGTATGTTTGGGACATAATCAAAAACGGTATACTAAGACATTATCATAAACGGATCATAAAAGTGGATAGAATATATCAATTTTAATTGTAATATAGGCCGATTAAATATATAATAGTACATGCAAGGAAATAATATATAGTAATATTATTATTCCTATTATACAAGGAGGCACATAAATGAACATAGATGTAAACACGTCAACAGATGAATTATTAGAGTCTTGGGTCATGTATTCACAAAAACTTATCTATACTATGCTAACTTCCAAAACAGAACTTGAAGAATTTAACAAAATAAAATTAACTCTAAAAACAAAAGGAATTATGCATTTAGAAATACATAATGTTTATGATAAAGAATATGTTTTGCACTATACTAAACAAGGTGGTCTATTTGAAAAGAGAATTAATATTAGTTAACAAGAGATAAGGGTGAATGCAGCTTGTATTGGAGAATGTACGCTATTAACAGTAGGCGTCATTTAACATTGAGTTGTATTTTTTTCGCCATTGAGTTATTCATTAAAAAGTGACTACGAGTTTTCGCAGTCACTTTTGGTATTTTTTGAGTGTATAAATCATTAAAAATATTTAGGATAAAAAACCTAACATTGTTAGAAACTATATTAATAGTATGGGAAGTGATACTTAACATACACTTAACAATGCGATAACATGTACTAAACATGGCGAAGGTATACTAAGGTTGTAATGTAAATGTGAAAATTAAAAAAGAATATAAATTGGGGAGGAATAATAATGATAAAAAATATGAGAAAATTTATTGTAGTTGCAACAGTTCTTACTGTTATGACAGGAGCTTTAGCTGGATGTGGAACTTCTACAAAAGAAGATTTAACAAAGAATCCAGCTTCATCAAATGGGAATATGATAAATGCAGGAGGTTCTTCATTCGTTAATCCACTATTTTCAAAAATGTTTTCAGAATATAATAAACTCTACCCTGAAGTTAAAGTTAACTATCAATCTATAGGTTCTGGAGCTGGTATTAAACAACTTACAGCAGGCACTATTGATTTTGCAGCATCAGATGCATTTATGAGTGAAGAAGATGAAAAGTCAGTGAAAAATGGTGTTATCCATATACCTATAACTGTGGGAGCAGTAGCTGTAGTATATAATGCCCCCGGCGTGGACACAGGATTAAAACTTACACAAGAAACACTTTCAGGTATTTATCTTGGAGACATAAAGAATTGGAATGATGCAAAAATAAAAGCCGACAATGCAGACGTAAAACTTCCGGATTTAGCTATAACACCTGTATATCGTTCTGATTCAAGTGGAACAACATCAATTTTTACAGATTATTTAACTACAATATCTCCAGAGTGGAAAGAAAGTGTTGGGCAAGGCAAGGCTGTTAAATTCCCAGCAGGAATAGGAGCTAAAGGAAATGAAGGTGTATCAGGTCAAGTTAAACAAATACCTGGATCTATAGGATATACAGAGCTTGCATATGCTACAGTAAATAATATACCTTTTGTAGAACTTAGAAATAAAGATGGAAAGTATGTTGCCCCAACACTAGAAGCAGCAACTCTTGCAGCAGAAGCCGCAGCAGTAGATATGCCAAAAGACACAAAGGTATCACTAGTTGAAAAATCAGGTGATGAGGCTTATGGTATCGTAGGGTTTTCTTGGATACTAGCAAATACAAAATATGATGATGCAGCAAAGAAAAAGGTAATAATAGATTTAATTAAGTGGGCAAATACTGATGGACAACAATATGCCAATGATTTATATTATGGAAAATTACCAGAGTCTATCATTAAGCTTAATGAAGAAAATATAGCTGCAATTAAGTAATAATTAAATATAAATATAAACCCGAAGTGGTAAAAACTAATTAAAAAAGGTTGTGTCACTTGGGGTTTGTGTGATTTTATATAACAATGGGAGGAGAGTCGAACCATGGGAGAAAATAAAATTATAAAAAAAGTTGGGCAAAAACCTAGCAAAATGAGCCAAAACTTTTTAGATAAACTTTTTAAAAACGTAACTTTATTTTTTGCAGTAATTATTGTTGCTTTAATGGTATGGATGGTAATTGCACTAATAATCCAGTCTAAATTGTCTATTGAAAAGTTCGGGTTCTCTTTCATCACAAGTACTAATTGGGACCCAGTAAATGAAGAATTTGGAGCATTACCTTTTATATATGGTACTATCGTGTCTTCAATTATTGCAGTTTTAATAGCAACGCCAATAAGCATTGGGATAGGTCTATTTTTAACACAAATGTCAAATAAATGGATGAAAACAATTATAGGTTTCATGGTTCAAATATTAGCAAGTATTCCAAGTATTTTATATGGATTATGGGGTTTATTCATTTTTGTACCTTTTATCAGAGATTATTTTCAAAAACCTGTAAGTAGTGTACTTGGATGGTTCCCACTTTTTTCAGGTGCACCTATTGGGCTTGGAATGCTATCAGCTGGACTAATTTTAGCTATTATGATTATTCCAATAATATCAGCTCTAGTTGTTGATATTATTGAAACGGTCCCAACTGACTTAAAAGGTGGATCCCTTGCCCTTGGTTCTACTAAGTGGGAGATGATATGGAATGTTGTCTTGCCTTATGCGAAGCAAGGAATACTTGGAGCTGTAATAATGGGCCTTGGTAGAGCTCTTGGAGAGACCATGGCGGTTACCATGGTTATAGGAAATAGAGCAGAAATTATGCTTTCATTATTTGCACCGGGACACTCCATGGCTGCAGTTATAGCAAATGAATTTAATGAAGCCACTGGTGCAGTTTATTATTCATCATTAATAGAAATAGGATTGCTCCTTTTCTTAGTAACATTTATTCTTAATGCAATAGCAAGAATCTATATTCGTAAAATATCTAAAGTTTATTAGGGAGTGATATTATGCCAACTTCAAACATAAGAACAAGAAAAATATTTAATGATTTTATGCATGTTATAATTGTTGTATTGACCATAATAGCATTAATCCCTTTGGTAAGTATACTTAGTTATATAATTTATAAAGGATACAGAGTTATAGATTTTGGGTTTTTAACATCATTACCTACTCCAGCAGGCGATATAGGGGGAGGGATAGGCAATGGTATTCTTGGAACTCTAATTTTAGTAGGAGTTGCTTCAATAGTTGGAATACCAATAGGAGTTATGACTGCTATATATTTAAATGAATATGCTACTAAAGGAAAATTTGCAGAGCTTGTTAGATTCGTAGTTGATATACTACTGGGAATACCATCCGTAGTTGTAGGTATTTTTGCATATATAGCTTTTGTTCAGCCTTTTGGTGGATTTTCAGCTATGTCTGGAGGGCTTGCCCTTTCAATTATATTAATACCAATAGTTACCAGGTCTACTGAGGGTGTTTTAAAGCTAGTTCCCAATGATTATAGAGAAGGGTCTTATGCACTTGGTGTTAGTCAGTGGCAAACTATTATTAAAATAGTTATCCCAACAGCTATGAAAGGAATAGTAACAGGGATAATGCTAGCTGTTGCAAGAGCAGCAGGTGAAACAGCACCTCTTCTTTTAACAGCTTTCGGAAACATATATTGGTCAAGTAGCTTAAAAGAGCCCATAGCATCACTGCCAGCACAGATTTTTGAGTATGCTAAATCACCTTATGCTGACTGGATAGAGAAAGCTTGGGGTGCTGCATTAGTTTTAATAATAATGGTATTATTATTGAATGTTTCCGCAAGGATTTTAACTAGAAAGAAATATTAATACCACATTTTAAGTAAGGAATAGGAGGAATTTTCATGGGAATAATTCAAACTAAAAATATTAATTTATTTTATGGTAAATCTCAAGCATTAAAAAATATTAATCTTGATATAAATAAAAATGAGGTTACTGCACTTATCGGTCCTTCGGGCTGTGGTAAGTCTACCTTTTTAAGAACTCTTAATAGAATGAATGACTTAATAGATAATGTAAAAATAGAAGGTCAAGTTATATATGAAGGTAAGAATATATATGAGGAGTGCAATGTAATAGAACTTAGGAAAAAAATAGGAATGGTTTTTCAAAAACCAAATCCATTTCCTATGTCTATATTTGATAATATAGCTTACGGTCCTAAAATACATGGAGTTAAGAATAAAGCTCAATTAGCTGAAATTGTTGAAAAGAGTCTTAAGGGAGCAGCAGTATGGGATGAAGTTAAAGATAGGCTGAAAACAAGCGCCATGGGTCTATCAGGTGGACAACAACAAAGAATATGCATAGCTAGAGTCCTCGCTGTAGAGCCTGAAATTATTTTGATGGATGAGCCTACTTCGGCACTAGATCCAATATCCACAGCTAAAGTTGAGGAACTCATGGACGTATTAAAAGTTAATTACACTGTTGTTATAGTTACTCACAATATGCAGCAAGCGGGAAGAATATCAGATAAGACTGCATTCTTTCTAAATGGTGAAGTTATAGAGTTCGGTAAAACTGAAGAGATCTTCCACAAGCCTAGGGATAAAAGAACAGAAGATTATATTACAGGAAGATTCGGCTAATAATATATTTAGGGGGAATTAAATATGACAAGAGCTTCTTTTGATGCAGGGCTTGAGCAAATTCATAATGACATATTAACTATGGGAAGTATAGTAGAAAAACAAATATTTAAATGTATAGAGGCGTTAGTAAATCAAGATTTAGAACTGGCAGAAAAAGTGATTAAGAATGATGACTTGGTGGACAATCTTCAAAACGTAATAGAAGATAAGTGTGTTAGGTTAATTGCAACTCAGCAGCCCTTAGCACATGATTTAAGAACTATTTTTACCTCGACGAAGATAGTAACAGATCTAGAAAGAATAGCAGACCATGCGGTTGATATATCCAAAATAGCCATAAGACTTAAAGGGGAAAAATACATTACACAATTAGTGCATATTCCGAAAATGGCCGATATAGCAAAGGAAATGATTAAACTTTCTATAGATGCTTATATTGAGGGAGACCTTGAAAAAGCATATAGCACCTGTAAAATGGATGATAAAATGGATGCTGTATTCAAAGATGTTTTTAATGAGTTACTTCTAATAATGGTAGAGGATTCCACCACAGTAAAACAAGCCAGTCAATTTTTATTTGTATGTAAGTTCTTAGAAAGAATTGCAGATCATACAACGAATATTTGTGAATGGACTGTTTATTTAGTAACTGGAGATCATATTGATTTGAATGATTAGTATCAAAAAAATTCAACATCCATTCAAAACAGGAATTGAGGAAAGATGTAAAGATATCTTAAAAAAACGGGAAAACTATTATTATAAGGTTAAGAAATATATTCTTAACCTTATTTTAATTAAAAACGGATATAATTATTAAGGTTATGGTATAATAATATTTGATTAGTATAAAAATAATAGTTAAAATGATAGTAATTGATTTGCATATAGTGCAATTATACAGTTTTTATACCCAGGGTAAATTGTAGCCTTGAGCGCAATGAGCGTTTAGAAGATGATAAATAGAGCTACAGAACATAATTTAAAATTAAAATATATTTCAGAATTAGATAATTATTAGGAGCCTTCGCGGCATAGATAAATAATAAGTTAAATAAAAAGAGTGATGTTTACTTAAAAGCAACACTTTGAAATATAAATCTATTAAAATATTAAAAAGAAAGGAAAAGTGGAAACGTTAAGGTCGAGAAGACTATGACAGTAAGTGAAGTTGTAACATGTTTTTTAGTGAATGAAGCGACTACTTACAAATCATTAAAACAAAACAAATACCGGCTTTTTAATTTTGACGTCACTGGTGAGTAAAAAAATGATCTGGTCGAATTCATAAATAAACTAAAGCAAGGGAAACGAATAAAGGAGGAAATTATTGAATAATAATTACAAAGGTAAAGGCAAAAACAAAATCAGAATTATCCCACTAGGTGGACTTGGAGAAATTGGGAAAAACATTACAGTAGTAGAATACAAGGACGAAATTATTATTATAGATTGTGGAATTGCATTTCCAGATGCAGATATGTATGGAGTGGATTTAGTTATTCCAGATGTGAATTATCTTTTAGAGAATAGAGACAAGGTAAAAGGAATCTTTTTAACTCATGGTCATGAAGATCATATAGGAGCATTACCTTACGTTTTAAAACAAATTAATATTCCAGTGTACGGAACAAAGTTAACGCTAGGACTTGTAGAAAATAAGTTACAAGAACATGGAATAATAGCAGATTGTACGCTTAACGTAGTAAACGCTGGTGATATTATAAAACTTGATAAACTAAGTGTAGAGTTTGTAAGAGTTGGTCATAGTATAGCAGATGCATGTGCTATTGTTGTACACACACCTATTGGCAGAGTTGTACACACAGGTGATTTTAAAATAGATTACACTCCAATTGATGGAGAAGTTATAGATTTAGAAAGATTTGCAAAACTAGGTGGCCAAGGAGTACTTCTACTCATGATGGATAGTACTAATGTAGAAAGAACTGGGTTTACAATATCTGAAAAAGTTATTGGAGAATCACTAAATAAATTATTTTATAAGGCTGAAGGTCGAGTAATAGTAGCATCCTTCGCATCAAACATCCATAGGATACAACAAATTGCAAATTCATCAGTATTACACGGAAGAAAGATAGCTTTCAGTGGAAGAAGTATGGAAAGAATCTCTGCAGTAGCTATGGAACTTGGATATTTGCATATACCACCAGAATTTATAATTACAGTGGCAGAGCTTCGTAACTATCCAGATGATAAAGTAACAATAGTAACAACTGGTAGCCAAGGTGAACCACTAGCTGCACTTACAAGAATGGCAACAGGTACACATAGGAATATTCAAATACAAAAGGATGATTTCATTATTATATCTGCGTCTCCTATTCCAGGAAACGAAAAGTTCATATACAAGGTTATAGATGAACTATTCAAAAGGGGTGCTGAAGTAATATATAATACTACAGAGGAAATTCACGTTTCTGGGCATGCATGTCAAGAAGAGTTGAAATTAATGCATACCTTAATTCGTCCTAAATATTTTATGCCAGTACATGGTGAATTTAGACATTTGAAACAACATGCACAACTTGCAGAAAAATTAGGTATGAATCCTGAAAGAATATTTATTGGAGAAACTGGACAGATATTAGAAGTATCTCCAAGTGAATGTAAACTAGCAGGAAGAGTACAAACAGGAGCTATAATGGTAGATGGACTTGGAGTCGGAGACGTTGGTAACATTGTACTTAGAGACAGAAAACATTTAGCTGAAGAGGGTATTTTAACTGTAGTAGTTACTATAGAAAGAGAAACTTACAGTATATTAGCTGGACCAGACATAATAACTAGAGGATTTGTTTATATGAAAGAGTCCAATGAACTTATTAACGAAGCTAGAGATATTGTTAGAAAAGAACTTGAGCAATGTTTAGATAATAAAGTTAAAGAATGGGTAGTAATAAAAACTTGTATCAGAAATTCCTTATCTCAGTTTTTATATGTAAAAACTAAGAGAAGACCTATAATTATACCAATAATAATGGAAATATAACAAAAAGCATGTATCGTTGTGATACATGCTTTTTTATGCTTTTGGTGCCAGCCACGTGGAAGGTGGTAGATGCACTTGTTTATAATGACTCCATTAATAGACAATTAGACTGAATATAAACCTCTTTACATTAAATATTGGTTTAAATTAAAGTTAAATACCGCACTTATTACATAAATTATTGCAATTTAGTGTAAATTTATGTACAATAAACCTACAAGAACAAAAATAATTCTGAAAGGCTGGGTGTGTATGGATAAATTAACTCTTGATAATATTACAACAGAGGATCTAAGAAATCGCATAAATAATTTAAGAGATGTTCTAAATGAAATATGCTGTACAGACTTAGGTAACCAGGTTGAAGAAGAAAAATTGGATGTACTAATCGTTGACTATATGAAAAAAATATTATAGTTACAGGTTATGCGAGTTAGTATATGCATATATATATAAACATTGAATAATATAAATAGGGAGTTAAAGACGGTGCAATAAGACAAAAATCTCTATGCCTAAGAGATATAGGGGGTTCTGCTATGGAAATTTTACAAATAGTTAAAGAGAGACTGTCATTGTTTAAAAATCTATATGATAGTATTAGGATTGTAGAGCCAATTAATAAAAAAGTTGTAAATCCTGGAGGAGATAGTACAGAACTTACAACAGATAATTGCTATGGATTATGCGAAAGAGATGAATACTGTAGTAACTGCATTTCCATGAGGTCTTTTATAGAAAACGATACTTTTGTTAAAGTGGAGTTTATTAAAGGGAAACTTATGCTGATTATTTCGTCCCCGGTAATTATAGAAGATAGTACATATATTGTAGAGATGATTAAAGATATATCACAAACATCAAGCATAATGAAAAATGAAAAAAGTGATTATAACATTCAGAATTTAATAGTAGAAATGAATGATGTGGCTATAAAGGACGAGCTTACAGGAATATATAATAGAAGATATATTAATGAAAGACTTACAGTAGATATAAATGATAGTAGCAAATATAATAAGCCTTTATGTGTAGTTATGGCAGATCTAGATTTTTTTAAAGATGTAAACGATAATTATGGGCATGTTGTAGGGGATTGGGTGTTAAAGGATTTTGCAAAGCTTATTTCAACTGCTATAAGAAGTAGTTCAGATTGGGTAGGGAGATATGGTGGAGAAGAGTTTCTAATAGTGCTAGGAAACACTGATGGGAATGAAGCCTTTAGTGTAATAGAAAAACTTAGGAAGCTAGTAGAAGAAAATGTTTTCATCTATGATGATATAAAAATTAAAATAACATCAAGTTTCGGCGCTTATACTATTCAGAATGTACATATTACTATTGATGAACTTATTAGTAAAGCAGATAGAAATTTATACACAGCCAAAAATAGCGGAAGAAACAAAACAATCATTAACCTATAAAACACGGTAAGCTAAACTTTAAAGAAAGTTTAGCTTACCGTATTTTTGGAAGGATTATTCCTACACTTCCCCGAATTTACTTTCTACAAGAGTTCTTAAAGCCTCAATAGCCAATGCTTCATCAACGCCTTTTGCAACAATTTTAATTTCTTCGCCTTTTGATAAACCCAAGCTCATTATGTTTATTATTGATTTTGCATTAGCGACATCATCGCCGTGTAATATACTGATAGTGGACTTGAATTTATTTGCTGTTTTTACGAATACGGAAGCGGGTCTTGCATGTAGTCCTTGTTCGTTTAATATTTTAACGATAATTTCCATTAATATAACCTCCTAAAATGTATTTATTTTACATCATGTATCGCTAGATTTTATATTCATATTAAGTATACCATTGGTGCCACCCACGTGGCAAGTGGCATCTTAAGATGCCACTTGCCACGTGGGTGGCACCACGCAGACCTGAAGCATAAAAATATAGCCCTTGTATATCAAGGGCTATAAGTTTTTTTCGAAAAACTTTTTCTTAAATGCCTCTGGACAACACCACAGATCAAATGTTATGATAATATTGGAAAGGTAGGTGGGGCACAATAT
>NZ_JAENWM010000108.1 GCF_016650035.1 Clostridium sp. | reverse complement strand
CTAGGAGGGATTTTTCAAATTTTTACAGACTTGTCAAGCGTTTTATGCAGAAAAAATGGGGGAATCAACAAAAATTAATGATACTAGAAATGAGTAATCATAGGAGCTAATGAGTTTCCGTGAAAGCTCATGTAATATGGGGGGGCTAATTTAATGAAGGTTTCAATGTCGAGTTTTTTAATAAATAAAAAGCCTATTTTAAAAAAAATAGTAAGTATCCTTTCTGAAAAATATAAATATGTATCAATTTTAGGTACTGATACCAAAGGGAAAATGTACAGAGTACAAAAAACTGGTATAGATTTAAGTGATTCACCATGGTGCGAACGTGTTTTTGTAATAAGAGTTCATAACGGTGTGAACTATTCTGAGTTTTCCTTTAATGAAATAAGTGAAAACAATTCAAACTCTCTAGTGGATGAAATACATTTTAACATTTCAGTTGCACTAAAGAATTTAAAAAACGCTTCAATAAAGGTTAATTCATATAATATAATAGAAGAACCGATAATGAATGAACTGTTTTTAGCTGAAGTCATCACCCTTCCAACATATTTAACATCAGAAGAAAAAATAGGGAAACTGTGCTTTATTAAAGATTCTGCTTTAAATTCCTCAGATTTGTTAGTAGATTTTAGAGTAGCATATCATGAAGTTCATGTGTCAAAGATATTTATTTCTAATAATAAAGAATTGGAACAATCCTATATATGGAGCGAAGGATACTTAATGAGTATAGTGCGTAGGGATGACAATACTAAATATGCCCATGAAGCATTTTCTGGGTTAAAGGCAGTGGAACTTTTGGATGAAATGAAAAATGGTATAGAAAAAGTAGTAGCAACTAGTATAAAACTTTTAGATGCTAAGAGCGTGATTCCTGGCGAATATGAAGTAATTTGTTCCCCAGAAATCTCAGGACTAATTGCTCATGAAGCCTTTGGTCATGGAGTAGAAATGGACATGTTTGTTAAGGAAAGAGCAAAAGCTATAGAATATATAGGAAAAAAAGTAGCCTCAGAACTCGTTACTATGCACGATGGAGCTGCAGCTACTAGTAATATATCTTCTTATTTATTTGATGATGAAGGCGTACTCGGAACAGATACTATTGTAATAGAAAAAGGACAACTTAAAACAGGACTTTCTGATATGTTATCAGCTCTTGTTCTTGGTACAAAACCTACTGGGAATGGGAAAAGAGAATCTTTTGAAAGAAAAGCATATGCGAGAATGACTAATACCTTCTTTGCTGCAGGATATGATAATCTAGAAAATATGATATCTTCTGTAAAACACGGGTATATTTTAGAAGGCTGTATGAGCGGTATGGAAGACCCTAAAAATTGGGGAATACAATGTATGATTCTTCAAGGTAAAGAAATTAGAAATGGTAAATTAACGGGCGAGATAATATCCCCTGTAATTATGACTGGGTATGTTCCAGATGTTCTAAAATCTATATCTATGGTATCAGGGTCAGTTAAACTATTTGGTTCAGGTGCTTGTGGTAAAGGATATAAAGAATATGTTAAAGTTTCAGATGGTGGCCCATATATCAAAGCAAAAGTGAGGTTAGGTTAATGATGGAAAGAATAAGAAAGTTAATTTCAGAGTGCACAAAAATAGATGATTTCAAAATAATAGAGAATAAAATAACATCTACCGAATTCTTCTTTATAAAAAAAAGAATGGATATGGACAGATCTAAAAATGTTCATAATTTTAATGTAACAGTCTATAAAAATTTCGAAAAGGAAAATATAAATTACACAGGATCCTCTTCTGCTATTATCCACCCTACTATGAGTGATGAAGAAATTTTAGATGTTATTAACGAAAGTGCATTTGCTACTGGTTTTATAAAAAACAAATCTTATCCTATGGTAGAGAAGTCTTATAGTGTTCAACCAGAAATAAAGAGTAACTTTTCCGAAAAAGAACTTAATGAATGGATGCCATTGATAACAGAAGCCCTATATAAATCAGATATTTATGATAAAGGTGGTATAAACTCCTCTGAAATATTCCTTAATAAAATTCATACTCATATTGTAAGTTCTAAAGGAATAGATGTTTCTTTTACTACTTATAAGGGAGAACTTGAGTTTATAACTAATTGGAAGGCAGACACTGAGGAAATCGAACTTTATAAGCACATGGACTTTTCAGAGATGGATTCTAATTTAATAGACGAAAAAGTAAAAGAGATGCTGATTTTCAGTAGGGAGAAAGCTATTGCCTCCCCTACCCCAGCACTGCTAAAACACACTGTATTACTAACTGGAGCACCAGTAATTGAGCTATTTAACTATTACTTGGATAAGGCTTCTGCTAAAAGTGTTTATAATGGGCTGTCAACGGCAAAACTTGGCGAGAATATTCAAGGCGAGGACTCTCGAGGTGATTTAATAACTCTTACGTTAGATCCTTTTATGAAAAACTCAACGAAATCTTCGCCCTACGACGCTGATGGCTTTCCATTGCATTCTGTTCAGGTATTTAAAAAAGGTTTTTTGAATAAATATCATGGGGATGCACGGCATTGCCATTACTTAAATATAGAGCCTACAGGTACTATATCAAACTTTATTATTGAAGGTGGATCTCATTCAATAACTGATTTTAAAAAGGAACCTTATCTAGAAATAGTAGCCTTTTCCGACTTTCAAATGGATGATTTAACAGGAGATTTTGGTGGAGAAATTAGACTGGGGTGGATTTTTGATGGTAAAAATACTATTCCAGTTACTGGAGGCTCTATCTCAGGGAATATCAAAGATTTACAAAAGGAAATGTATTTATCAAAAGAGTTACAGAGTGATAATAACTTTGTAGGACCTAAAACTGTTAAACTATTAGATGTCAGCGTGGCTGGAATAGCATAAATTTCATTTATGAAAACTTCATATAAAAATGGTATGTAAAATGATTTCAAAAACATTTTACATACCATTTTTATATTATTATTGTTTTGTTAGAACAAAATAGAATTCAACTCCCATTTCTGTGTTTTCTACTCCACAACTACCACCATGAAGTAACATTATATTTTTAACTATGGAAAGGCCTAAACCAGTACCACCTAGCTTGCGAGTCCTTGATTTATCGATTTTATAGAAGTTGTCCCATATCTTCATGATTTCAGTAGCCTCAATTTCGCTTCCAGTGTTTTCCACAGAAACAGTAATGGTGTCTTCTTTTTCTATCATTCTTACTGTTATAGATCCACCATTATTAATATGTCTAATAGCATTTGTCATATAATTTGTTAGTACCTGTTCTATTCTGTTCCAATCTGCATTAACTTTTATGTTTTGGATTAAATTTAATTTAAGTGTTATATTTTTTTCGTTTAATAGAGATGAAAATTTCTTAGTAAATGGTTGTATGAGTTCATGTAGAAAAAAATCTTCTTTAACCAACTTAAAATTCCCTGATTCTAGTTGAGATAAATTCAACATATCAGATACTAAATTGTTCATTTTCTTAGATTCATCCATTATAACATCAATAAAATACTGCTTTTCTTCCCCTTCTAAGATATCATCATTCAATGCCTGTGTGTACCCTTCTATAAGGGTTATTGGTGTTTTAAGTTCATGAGAGACTGCTGCTACAAAGTCTTTTCTCATCTCTGTTAACTTTTTTTCTTTCTCAATATCTTTTTCTAATTTTGTATTAGCGTCTTTAAGTGACGTTAATGCTCCATCTAAATTTTCTGATAAAAGATTAAGCGAAGTAGCAAGTGCTCCTATTTCGTCTTCACTTTTAACCTGGCACTTTTCTGTGAAGTCAAGATTAGCCATTTTAGAAGCAGTTTTAGTTATTTTTATAAGGGGCTTTGCAATCATATTTGAGTAAATGAATGAAAGTAGTAAAATAGTAACTATAGCACCTATGTAGAAATACAAATAAAATTCCTTTATAACTTGTACTGCTTCATTTACTGGCTGCAGTGATGAAAAAACGTAGATAGTCTCATCTTTATTTTTATCGTATAATATGCCTGCCACACTATCTACCATTTCACGGTTTGCTCCAGTAATAAAAACAAAGGGCTTTCCTTGTTTTATTAATTTAGCAGCTCCACCTGTATTTTTTATTTCATCAGACATTATTTGAATCATAATTCCAATTTTCAAAGAGTCCTTTTTTGCATCAACAAATGTTGTAAGCTGTTTCAAATTTCCTGAACTATCGCTTATAATTATTTTATAACTGTTTTCTTCTTGAAATGAATTAATTAAGTTAACCTCATCCACATCGTTTTCGAGCAAAACATATTGACTTTTGAATTTCACAAGGTTATCTTTAACATTATTTGTTTTCCACTTTATATAAAACTGCTCAAAAAATTGTGATTGTACTACTAAATTAGTGGTGATGAAAATTATAAAAACTATAGAAGTTATAGCAAAAAGCTTTCTCGTAATACTCTTTTTACTTTTCATTTTTCACCTCGAATTTATATCCAGCCCCTCTTATTGTTGCTATAAGATAAGATTTTTCACCTAATTTTTCTCTTAATCGTTTTATAACAGTATCAACTGTTCTTAAATCTCCAAAATAGTCAATTCCCCATAGAGCGTCTAATATCTTCTCTCTACTTAAAACGATTCTCTTATTAAGTATAAAATAATTTAGTAGTTCAAATTCCTTTGGAGATAGACTAATTTCATTATTATCTACGGTGACCTCATGGCTTAAATTATCAACAACAACACCATCAAAGTTATTGCCATCCTTTACATAAGCTTCACTTATGTGAGTCCTTCGAATAATTGCTTTCACTTTTGCCACCAATAGTTTTGGAACAAATGGCTTAGTGATATAATGATCTGTACCTAATTCAAAACCTAATAACTCGTCATCTTCTTCAGATTTAGCTGTAAGCATTATAACGGGGATATCGGAGGTTTTTCTTATTTCCTTGCATACGTCCCAGCCATCCATAACGGGCATCATAACGTCTAGTATTACTAAATCCACTTTATTTTTCTTGAATATGTTTATGGCTTCAATCCCATTTTCAGCTTGCAAGATATTATATTGCTCTTTTCGTAAATATATGGACACAAGATTTCTGATTCTTTCCTCATCGTCGACTATTAAAATGGTTTCCATCATAAAATCTTCTCCTATATTAATTAAAATTATTGACAAATTAAATGTTCATAAGTATACATTCATAAATGCACTTGCATAGGTTAATTATATCAAATTTATATATATATTAATAGCTCTTACTAAATCAAGTGTATTTATCTTATATCTATATAATAAAATTAAACCATGGCATTCAAATGGCAACTTTGTTAACAAACTATGAACGAAAACTATTTTTAGATAATCATACAAAAACGCACATTAAATTATTCCAAACATCCTGAGTCCTATTATGATTATTGCACTATCAGAAAGCACGTGAACTATCCACGAGTTAATAAAATTTTTAGATTTTGTATCGAGCCAATTAAATATAAAACCTATAGTAATTAATCCTATTAGAGCAAGCCCTACTAATCCAAAATTAAACCACGCTTTAAAAATCCCAATATGATATAACCCAAATAAAAATGAAGAATATATGTATGCAAACTTTTTAGATTTGTGCTCATAAAGGTTTAGAAAGATGAATCCCCTAAAAAAATATTCTTCTAAAAAAGAATTTCCGAGAGTTATATAGAGTCCAACAAAAATAAAACTTGAAGCAGTAATCTTAGACTTTGTTTGTAGATCATCTGATATACTCTGTAGATCTATAACATTCCTAAATATATAATAAGCAATTAGTATTATTAGAAAAGACAGTATTCCAAATAGAAAACCCGTTTTTAAATGGTGTTTATCAATATTTTTATAATTTATAGCTTTTGATGGACTTTCTTTTTTAATGAACTTCATGTAAATGTAAGGAATAAGAATAAAAAACATTATTTTTATAACTGTTTTCACTACGTAACTAACTACTAACACTTGTTCTACAAAGTACAGTAGAATGCAAGCGATTAATGAACACACTATTATATATCTTTTTTCCATAGCTCCCCCTTTATTTATATCACCCGATAATGATAAATTCTATGTTAATATTTTTTTAAAAAAATATAATAAAACAGTAAAAAGAGAAAAAATATTTACTTATATTTCCAAGGAAATATTTAATCAATTTCATTGCAATTCCATTCTTTAAAGAACTGATTTAAATATCCCTCCATAAATTCATGTCTTTCTTTCGCCATCGCTTTACCAGACTCAGTATTCATTAGCTCCTTTAGTAATAGCAGTTTTTCATAAAAATGATTAACTGTAGTACCAACATTTTTTTTGTATTCTTGAAAATCATTGTATTTTTGTGGCTTTATATTAGGATTATATAATTCTCGTTCTTTATATCCACCATAGGCAAAAGCTCTTCCAATCCCTATAGCACCCAAAGCATCTAATCTATCTGCATCCTGAACAACCTTTCCTTCAATGGTTTCTTGATTAGCATTTGTAGTGCCGCCTTTATATGACATAGTTTCTATTATTTTATTAATCTTATTAATAATGTGATCCTCCACCCCTAAACTTACTAACCAGGTTCTAATAAGACTTGTGGCAATATCACTATTACCTGCGTTAAATTTCCAATCAGCAATGTCATGTAATAGTGCAGTAAGTTCTACTATGAATAAATCAGCATTTTCTTTTTTCCCTATATAAATGGAAGTTTTATATACCCTAAGTATATGCCAATAGTCATGACCGGTTCCTTCACCTTCTAGTTTACTCTTTACATATTCCTTTGTTTTATCTATTACTAACCTCTTATCCATAAAATCAGCTCCTAAGTAAAATTTTTAGCACTTTAATTAAATATAATTACTATTAATAATAATAAAATGTGAGTTATGTTCATAATTGCAAAATTTTGTACTGACAAAACAAAGGTTTTGCTTTTTATTGGATTGTTGCAGAATGATTTTATATTTTTACTGATTGGTATTATTGTTAGAATCACCAAGAGTGATACAATTGGTGAAATTTTTAATATAACAGACAATATAATGCCTAGGTATCCCATATAATATAAAGCTTTAAATAGTTTTAGTGAATTTTTTACACCTAAATAGTAAGGCAATGTAAACCTATTATTTATAATATCTTCTTCAACATCGCATATGTTGTTAGCAAGCATTATGTTTGCTATACCGTTAATTGTAGGAATAGCAATTAGGAATATATAAAACACTTCCAGTAGGTTTATGCTGATATTCATTATGTTATTATGGTATATAAGTGAGATTATATTTCTATCAAATACGTGAATGTAACATGATAAAAATAAAATTATAAACCCCATAAATATTCCGGAAAAGATCTCACCTAGTGGCATACGCGAAATTGGAACAGGTCCATATGTATAGAATATTCCAGCTAAGAATGAAACCATTCCTATTAGAAGTACAACTATATTGGTGCTTAAAGTTAATAATATGCCGAAAAAAACTGCAATTGAAAGTAAGGTATAGATTATAGCTACGGCAGTTGATTCTTTAATGTTATATCTTACAATCAGATTTTTATTTTCCTTATCGTATTCATGTTCATTTAAAGCTTTTTTGTAATCGATATAGTTGTTAATTGAAGTAGTTGCCATGTCGAAGGCTAATAGTGATACACCCATTATAATAAAATTCCTTAAATTAAAGCTTTTATATCGGTATAAAGAATATAGGGTTCCAACTATAAATGGTATCATACTAGCTAATTTTGTTTGAATTTCAACGAACTTAAAGAAATTAATTAAAGACAATTTAAAACCTCCTATTAAATATTTCAAATAAAGCACAACATATTATTTCGCTTTATTTTGTTTGACTTTAGAAATAAATCATGCTATATTATTGTAAACTAAATAATATTATTCAGTTTACAATAATAAGTAAAACGAATTCACCGTACACAATGGTATTATGCAAGTTATAATTTTTTAGGAGGAATATATTTTGAAAATATCTACACGAGATTTAATAATTACTTCTTTATTTACAGCGCTAACGGCGGTAGGGGGCTTTATTTCTATACCTCTAGGTCCAGTTCCCATAACACTTCAAACTATCTTTGTTGTTTTATCAGGACTTATATTAGGTGCTAAGCTTGGCGCTCTATCCCAAATTATATATGTTATTTTAGGTTTAGTTGGCTTACCTATTTTTGCTGGTGGAATTGGAGGCCTAACTTCTGTAGTAAGCCCTTCATTTGGGTTTGTACTAGGTTTTATCGCAGCAGCTTATGTAATAGGTAAACTTACAGAAAAAAACAAGTCACTTTCTACAATAATATATTCTGTGGTTTTAGGAAGTTTTGTAATATATCTCATTGGAGTTCCATACTTTTACTTTATATTTACAAGTTATTTAGGAAAAAGTATAAATTTTTATGGAGCGCTTAAGTACGCTTGTTTACCATTTATCCCTGGTGACTTTGCAAAAGCTGTAATAGCCATAATTTTAGCTAAGAAATTATTACCAATGCTTAAAAATATGAAGTCTAATTAACACACAAATCAGTGTAGTATTCTAGAGGATGAATTATTGTTATCTCCTGGAATACTTTCTTATTTGTGTTCCTATTCCCAGGTTGTCCATATTTCTGGTGCATATCCCACAGTTGCCTCTTTCCCATTACGTACTATAGGGGTATTTAAAAGCTGTGGGTTTTCAAGTAAAATCTCTTCTTTAGTTTCCTCTCCTCTTATTTGATCTAAATTTAATTTTTTAAAATCCTTTACCTTTGTGTTAATTAATTTATTTAGACCCACTGCATTTTTTACACTTTTTAGCTCACCCTTACTTAAGCCTTTAATTTTCAAATCTATAAATTGATATTTTATTTTTCTCTCTTTAAAAAATCTTTCGGTTTTTTGTGTATCAAAACATTTTTTCACTCCAAAGCATTGAATGTTCATTTGTTTTAATTCTCCTTAAAATAGATTAGTATATTTTTTTAAAATGATTAGACTATAATATTATCATAGCTAGTATCACTGTAGCAACTATTCCACTGGTAACAGGTATAATATTCTTCCTAGCTACCTCAAAAGGTTCAACCTTACATATACCAGCTGCTGCAACCACGCTCCAAGGTATTATGGTTCCTCCCCCTATCCACACAGTAATTATTTGCCCAAAGGCTGCAATAGCCTCCTTATCTATATCAATAGCATTTGAGAAGGTATGAGCTAATGTCCCGACTATAGGAAGACCTGCGAAACCTGAACCACTAAGACCAAGAAGAGTACTTACCCCTGTTTGAATACCTATGACGGAGTATTTGGATAAGGGAATGTTACTTGCTGCATATAGTCCTATATCGCTTAAAATTCCACTAACCCCTGGACCCAATATCTCTATTGTTGTACCTTCACTTCCTAAAAAAAAGAAAGCACCGATAATTATAATTGGTGCAAATATGTTTATACCAAAAATAAACCCATTTTTAATATATTTAGTAACATCACCTAATGAATTTTTAATACCACGGTGGATTATAGATGAAATTATCATTATTAATGCTGCCGTCCCACCTATTAACCCTGTAGAATCCGAGCCTTGTAATCCATTCTTTTTTATTAGTATGATATCTATTAAAAAGATTAAAGGAGTAGCAATTGCCATTATCTTTGCTCCTATTAATCCGTTTCGTACTAACTCTTTAGGTTCAGATATTCCTGCATTAATGCTAATTACTATGCTCTTGTCTTTTTTCATAAGTATAAATGCTGTAGTAATAGTAACTATACTCATTATACCCCAAAAGGGAAGACTCTCTTTAATAATTCCTAGCGGACTATCCAAATTTGCAGCCTTAGCAGTTATTGATGGTGCTGCTTGTAAAACAAAATCACTTGATAAAGCTACACCATTTCCAAATATACATAAGACTACTGCAGCCCATACAGGTGGTAAACCAGACTTAACTGCGGTAGGAACCATTAATGCCCCTATAAAAACAACTGCAGGTGTTGGCCAAATAAACCATGAAATTATGGTCATTGTAATCCCTAGTGCAAAAAAAGACATAGTTTTATTTATCATTAATTTCTTCATTGGTTTTGTAATTATCTCATCAGCGCCTATATCCGTTAGCGCACTGGACATTGCATTAACAAGTGCAATAACTACAACCACCTCAATAAATTCTTTACCAGATACCACTACTGCTTTATATATAATCTGAATAGCACTTAAAATATTCCCTGTAGAAATATAACCTATTACTCCAATTCCTAGAACACATGGAAGTATAACATCTTTTTTGAGTGCAATTATCACTATGATTAATATAATTATTATAATATAGACGTAATGAATCAGGGTTAAATTCACCATGCTATTTATTCCTCCTATATGATAGAATTGTATATAAGATTGAGTATATGCAATATTCATAGAAAATAATCAAAGTTCAAATATATTGCATGACTTTAACTATGTTTTATGATAGACTTATGTCTAATAAAAAAAAATGTTGTAACATGAGTAGTCACGGAAACTAATATGTAAAACTTGATTTTGTACAGAATTATTATAACGCTATAAATTTTATGTTCAGGGAGTAGTTAGTAATAACAATAGGCATAGCAAACAAGCCTACAAGATGCAGGAACTTTTAGAAAAAACATTTAATTGTCAAATAGCTACTTTAATAAATTTAAAATACTAAAACCTG